>JBDSBL010000050.1:0-17811 GCA_039921625.1 Chitinophagaceae bacterium | reverse complement strand
GATGTAAAAAAAGACATGGAGTCGCCTTCTCCAATGGACCGGCTCGTATGTGGAGATGTTGGTTTTGGTAAAACAGAGATTGCCATTCGGGCTGCTTTTAAAACGGTGGTAGATGGAAAACAGGCTGCTATATTAGTGC
Source organism: Chitinophagaceae bacterium (assembly GCA_039921625.1). GTDB lineage: Bacteria > Bacteroidota > Bacteroidia > Chitinophagales > Chitinophagaceae > Flavisolibacter. Next base: position 17,672 of record JBDSBL010000050.1, on the reverse strand, counting down.
CTACAACCATCCTTGCTTTTCAACATTTTAAAACATTCAGTGATCGCTTAAAAGACTTTCCGGTAACTGTTGATTATGTAAACCGGTTTAAATCTGCTAAAGAGAAAAAGGACACCTATCAAAGACTTGGTGAAGGAAAGGTGGACATTATAATTGGAACGCATGCCTTGCTGGCAAAGGATGTCCTATTTAAAGACCTCGGTCTCTTGATCATTGATGAAGAACAAAAATTTGGTGTAGGGCATAAAGAAAAAATAAAAACCCTGCGTACGAATGTAGATGCGTTAACGCTTACAGCCACTCCTATTCCACGCACCTTGCAATTTAGTTTAATGGGGGCCCGCGATCTTTCCATCATCAATACTCCGCCACCTAACCGACAACCCATCCAAACCGAGATACAGGTGTATAATGAAGATGTCATTCGCGAGGCTATCTATTATGAAACGGAACGCGGAGGCCAGGTATTCTTTATTCACAACCGGGTGCAAGGCTTGCCGGAGATGGCAGCCATCATTCAAAGCCATTGCCCGGATCTTAGTATTGGTTATGCTCATGGCCAAATGGAAGGGCATATTTTGGAAGAACGTATTCTTGATTTTATTGATAAAAAATATGACGTACTGGTATGTACCAATATTGTGGAAAGCGGGGTGGACATTCCAAACGTAAATACCATTATTGTAAACAATGCACATCAGTTTGGATTAAGCGACTTGCATCAACTTCGGGGTCGTGTGGGTAGAAGCAATAAAAAAGCATTTTGTTATTTGCTGGCGCCACCTATGAGTACGCTGCCTACGGATAGTCGCAAACGCCTGCAGACACTGGAGCAACATAGCGAGTTAGGAAGTGGATTTCAAATAGCAATGAGAGACCTGGACATAAGAGGTGCTGGTAATATGCTTGGTGGAGAGCAAAGCGGTTTTATGGCAGAAATTGGGTTTGAGACCTATCAAAAAATACTGAATGAATCGATCAGGGAATTGAAACGCACCGAATTTAAAGATCTATTCAAAGAAGAAATATCCAGGCAAGATGACTTTGTACAGGATTGTACCATTGACACAGATTTGGAAATACTGATTCCGGATAGTTATGTAGAAAACATTACAGAAAGGTTATCACTTTACTCCCGGCTAGACAATTGTGATACAGAAGAAGAACTGGTGCTAATGGAAGAAGAATTTGTCGATCGTTTCGGGCCATTACCCGTCACCGTGCAGGAATTATTTGTAACCGTGCGCTGCCGCAAACTGGCCGTTGATCTTGGTTTTGAGCGAATGATCTTAAAGAATGATTCCCTAAAATGTTATTTCATTAACCGCCCGGATTCTCCTTATTTTGAATCAATCACCTTTAGAAATATCCTAGACTTTTTGCAAACAGGAACGAATAAAGCAAAACTTAAGCAAGTAGGAAAATTATTCATGTTGGTAATGGAGCCGGCAAAAGATATGCAGGATGTTTTTCGCTTCCTATCCCAAATGCATCAGGTGGTATTGCATCGGTCGCCCGCTGTCCCCGTTTAATCGAACAATGCTTTATTCTTTGGGCTAAATGATTAATTTTAAGGCAACCAATCATCTATGAAACGAGCCCGCCTTCTCTTAAGTTTCTTTCTTTTATTTTCCTCTTATTCTCTTTTGGCTCAAAAGCCAGTCCCCATATTTTTAAAAGAATCTACTTTACGCATCAACCCAAATATTAATGAGGCCGTTATTGATAGTTTTAATAAAACGGCTTCAAGGGCAAATAATAAAGCTTTTGCCTTGCTCCAATTTGATCGTATTCCTTCTGAAGAAATAAAAAAGTCACTCGCTGAAAATGGTATTTTCCTGCTGGATTATATTCCGGATAATGCCTATACAGCAAGCATTGACGGGCCATTGCGCATGGAAGTATTGAAAATGGCAGCGGCCAAAGTATTAGTGTCCTTATCTCCGGAGCAAAAGATGCATCCGGCTTTGGCGGAAGGGAAAGTTCCGGCTTGGGCTTCTAAAGTACCGGGTACCATTGATGTATTAATCCTATTTCCAAAGACATTCAATACCGGTGAAGTAGTCCTGTTGCTAAAAGAAATGGGATTTCAAATAATAGCAACTGATCTTTCTTCCTATAGAATAATATCCATACGTATTGCTGGTTACCGCATGGGAGAATTAGCTTCTCTTCCTTTTGTAGAATATGTGCAGCCTGCCCCGGGCCCTGATCAGCCACTGAACCAAAATAGCCGGGCCGCTTCCCGCGCCAATGTATTAAATGCTTCAATAGCAAATGGCGGTAAAGGATTGAATGGGGAAGGAGTAGTTATCGGTGTTGGGGATAATAGCGATGTGCAAACGCATGCAGATTTTAGTCGACGGTTGATCAATCGGGCAGCTACCGTATCCACAGGTCACGGCCATCATGTGACGGGTATCATTGCCGGTGCCGGAAACGTCAATGAATTGTACCGTGGATATGCACCAAAAGCAACAATCATTAGCCAGGTATTTTCAGGCATACTCACCAATGCAGCCGCCTATGTAAAAGACTATGGAATGGTGATCACCAACAATTCTTATGGCAACATCAATGAATGTGATTACCATGGTTTGTACGATCTATATTCACGCATCTTAGATCAGCAGGCATTCGATCTGCCTTATTTGGAAAATGTATTTGCTGCCGGCAATAGTGGAAGTACTTCCTGCCTTCCAGGTGTCAAAGGTTTTCGTACCGTTTATGGAGGATATCAGTCCGCAAAAAACGTAATAACGGTGGGCGCTACCAACGATAGCGGAGCATTGGCAGGCCTGTCCAGCAAAGGCCCCGTGCGGGATGGCCGCATCAAACCAGAGATTACGGCCATGGGAGAATTTGTTGCTTCTGCCTGGCCTACCAACATTTATTCTTACAGCACCGGTACCAGCATGGCAGCACCCGCAGTAAGTGGAGGTTTGGCTTTGCTCTATCAGCGGTACCGCCAATTGAATGGTGGCGCTAATCCCAAAAGTGCTTTAATGAAAGCGATTGTGTGTAATGGTGCTACAGACAAAGGAGCTGCCGGCCCTGATTTTGGTTTTGGCTTTGGAGGGCTCAATCTATTGCGTAGTGTAGAAATGATTGAAAAAAATCAATACGTCACAAATACTATTTCCAATGGAAGTACAGCAAAGCATTCTGTCGTCATTTCTGCCAACACAGCACAGCTAAAAGTAATGTTGTACTGGCACGATCCGGCTTCCTCTCTTATTAGCAGGCAAACCCTCGTCAACGATCTTGATTTGGAAGTAAGCACTGGAGGAGGTACTATCTATTACCCGCAATTGTTAGATACAGCTGTAAGAAATTTAACCAAACCGGCAACCACGGGTGCCGACCATGCTAACAATATAGAGCAAGTAGTAATTGATAATCCGGCATCCGGTAATTATTCTTTAACCGTAAAAGGAACTGCCATTACACAAAATGGATCTCAGGAATATTTTGTAGTGTATGATGTGTTGCCGGTATCCCTTCAACTTACTTATCCGGTGGGTGGCGAAACCCTGGTGCCTAGCTATACTTACCTCGATCCTGTAAAAATTTCGTGGGATGCCTTTGGTAATAACAGCCGATCCTACTCCATTCAATTTTCTATGGATGGTGGTGCTTCCTGGGCAGACCTTGCTACCAACCTTGACCCTGCCAGAAGAATTTTTACCTGGTGGGTGCCCAATGTAGCCACTGGAAACGGGTTAATTAGAATAGTACAGGAAGGCACTGGGTTAACCAGTACCAGCAAGCCTTTTGCCATATTAAATTTGCCTACTTTATCATTAGCCCCGGTGCAATGTGAAGGGTATATATCTATTAATTGGACAGCAGTATCCGGTGCTACAGATTATGAACTAATGATATTGCAGGGTGAGGAAATGAAGTCTGTTGGTACCACTACTAATTTATTTTATACCTATAGCGGGCTCAATAAAGACAGTACTTACTTTGTAACCGCCCGTCCCCGGATTAATGGAGTTTCTGGCCGCAGGCCTTCTGCCATTATAAGGCAACCAAATAGTGGCAATTGTGTAGGATCTATTTCCGATAACGACTTAAAAATGGAAGCTATCTTAAGTCCGCTTTCCGGCAGAAAAGCAACAGCTACCGAACTACCTGCGGCTACTCCTATTACCATACAAATAAAAAATCTGGACGATGCTCCCGCATCAAATGTTACCGTAAGTTATTCAGTAAATCAAGGCAGCTGGATCACAGAACCTATACCGGGAACCATTGCTCCGGGAGCATCTTATACGTTTACTTTTTCTTCTCAGGCCAATCTTTCAGCTGTTGGAGAATACAAGCTTTGCGCCGTTTTAAAAAATGGAATTACCGATCCTGTTTCGGTAAACGATACGGTATATAGAGTGGTGAAGCAATTGGATAATCCCCCCTTGAATGTGACCAATCCGTTTGTTGACAATATAGAAAGTGCCGCAGCTGCGCTATACCCAATTGATACCATTGGATTAGACGGTTTAGATCGTTATGATTTTGAAAATAATACCATCTATGGTCGTCTGCGCACCTTCGTCAATAGTGGCATGGCTTATTCTGGAGCCAAGGCATTGACATTGGATGCAGATCGGTTATACGAACCGGGCAATACAAACTATTTAATTGGTACTTATAATACGGTCAATTACAATGCGCTCACTAAAGACCTTCGTCTTGATTTTCAATACAACAACCATGGACAGCTGCCGCACCAGGATAACAAAGTTTGGATTAGAGGATCGGATAAGCAGCCGTGGATAGAAGTGTATGACCTGAACACGAATGAGGAAGTGGGTGTTTACAAGCGATCATCAAGTATTGAATTATCTGATTGGCTGACTTTAAAAGCTCAAAATTTTTCTTCCTCTTTTCAAGTACGTTGGGGACAGTTTGGACAAACGCAGGCTACAGATAAAGAGACGGCTGCCGGATATTCATTTGATGATATTCGTCTTTACCAGGTATTCAACGATTTGCAAATGCTACGGATCGATTCGCCGGTGTCGGCAAGTTGTGGATTATCTTCTGCTACAGCAATTACCGTTACTGTGCGAAATAGTGCCACTACTGCCTTACAAAATGTCCCGGTAAAATACCGCGTAGATAAAGGGCCGTGGGTGCAGGAAATTATAAATACAATAAGTGGAAAAGGTACCATCACGTACACTTTTAAAAACTTAGCCAATTTTTCTACATTGGGTTTGCATTTATTGGAAACCATTGTTGATTATGCAGGAGATAGTTTTCACGATAATGATACAGCCTCTATTACTATAATCAATTCACCGGTGATCACCACTTTTCCCTACTTGCAAAATTTTGAAAAAGATAATGGGTACTGGTATAGTGGAGGCAAAAATGCATCATGGGAATATGGCACACCCGCTTCTGATAAAATCAAAGGAGCGGCAAGTGGTGCAAAGGCATGGAAAACAAGACTGGTTGGAAATTATAATGATGCTGAGGCATCTTACTTGTACTCACCTTGCTTTGATATCACCGGAATGGTGGCACCTACTTTAAGTTTTAGTATGGCGCTTGATTTGGAAGATTGTGGTACCACGCTCTGCGATGGAGGCTGGTTAGAATATTCTGTAGATGGTATCACATGGGTTAAGCTTGGGAAGGCAGGAGAGGGCACTAATTGGTACAACCAAAAAGAGGATCAAGTATGGAGCCAGCAAAGCTATACAAGGTGGCATGTGGCCACTACCGCCTTACCAAAAAATAGTGGCAGGTTGCGATTTCGTTTTGTGATTCAATCTGATGTTGCCGTCAACCGGGAAGGCATTGCCATTGACGACATTCATATTTATGATAATACAAAAGGAATCTATGATGGTGAAACTTTGGCTTCACCAATCACCAACACCGTGTCTGGAAATACATGGATAGATTTCACCAGCAATGGAAAATTAATTGCCTCTTTAAAGGCGAACAATCAAAATTTAGGACCCACTGAAGTACAAGCTTATATAAACAAAGACAGCCTTCGTTATTGGAACAATCAATATTACCACAACAGAAATATAACGATAAAACCAGCTCAGGTTTCAGTGGCCGATTCAGTAAAAGTTCGTTTTTATTTTTTGGATAGTGAAACAGATAGCTTAATAAAAGCCAAAGGTTGCCTTAGTTGCTTAAAGCCTGCATCGGCTTATGAATTAGGAGTTTCCAAATATTCCGACATTAATGATGCTGTAGAAAATGGAACTATTGATGATAATAAAAAAGGCTTGTGGTCTTTCATCAACCAACAAAATACTGTTATCGTTCCATTTGATAAAGGGTATTATGCGGAATTTGGGGTGAAAGATTTTTCTGAATTTTGGTTAAGTATAGAGTCGCTCGTGCAAAACGCACCCGCCCGGGTTCAGTTAGCGAGTTTTACAGCAGAGAAGAGGGTAGGTACAGATGTATTGGTTACCTGGTCCACTTTAGTAGAAGAAAATGTACTCAGGTTTGAAATTGAAGTAGCAAAAAGTAATGAAGACTTGCAGGCAAATAAATTTGTAAAGGTTGGGTTTGCCAACAGTAAAGGAAATGCAACGACTGCTCAATCTTATGCTTTTACGGATACAGAAAGTCCAAAAACAGGAGTCCGTTATTACCGGTTAAAAATAGTGTTGGTAGATGGGTCTTTCCAATATTCAGAAATAAAACCAGTTCTTTTTACAGATGTAATCACCTGGCAGATTTATCCAAACCCTTCCACCGGATTATTTTATTTAGTTTACCAGGTGCCTGCCGGTTCGGTCTTGCAAGCAAAGCTTATGGATGCTGCCGGTAAGTTTTTAAAAGAATACAATCTTACGGGAAATGGTTTTGTGCAGAAATATACTATTGATCTTACCAACCAACATTTCCCTGCTGGCGTGTATTTGTTGCAGATGAACAAGGCGTCAAAATCTATCAAGGTATACAAACAGTAAAGGCGTAGATAGCTACGCCTTTACTGTTTTATCAATAACTAATATTATTTACCAGCCTTGCTTGGCGGTGCCAGCTTTGATGGCAGCCATAGCTTTTTCTGCATTACATAAGGTAGTTAATTTGTTCCCTTTTCCATCATGTCCCTGCGCCATGTAAGCACCTTTAGCTGTTTTTGTAACTACAGCATCCATGATAGGAACACCCTTTTCTTTTGTTTTTACGTTGTAAGCGGTAAGTTGATGATTGTCTGACATATCATTAATATTTTTGGGTAAGTAATATTTAAATTTACGATTTTATGGCAAAATAAAGGCCAAAAGTTTAAAATTAAACGGTAAGCTCATCTGTGGGATTCTTTATTTATTTTTTTCCTCGCGGAGGTTGGTAATCAAAAGGAAGCATGGTAGCCATTTTTTCTGCCCAACCCCAATAACCAAAATGAAGAAGATCCGTAGGGTTGTAATAACTACCATTTGCCTGAATGGCCAGACTATTATTATTTAGTAATGTCATTTGCGACGCCATAGCAGATCCTGCATCCGGATACTGCAAGCGATACTTCGGGGGTACTAATTTACGCGTATAAATAACCAGCAGATAATTAGGGAAATCTAATGCGGCCGTTACAGAATCCAGTGCTCCTGCTATGCTATCGCCGGGCAAAACGGTTTTACCAATGATATCAAACTGATCGGGTCCTTTTAAAATCTGTGAATAATAGTTTGCGCTATCACTATTGCGTAGCACTATAGGAGAGGTTGGATTATGTTGCTTGTTTATTGCAGAATAAATACGTTTCACCCGTTGCTTTTCTTCATTGTCTACCTTTTGTAAATGCCGAACCTGAAACCCCTCTTCTATGATGGTGTTGCGGTATACGGCTCGCATAAAGTGAAGCATAGAACCAAAGTAAACTTCTTCTCTTTTGGTTTGCCAGCGTTTTTTTCGTGCTGCATTCCCATCCATTTCTTCAAAAAAAGGATAACCATAATAAAATATATAACGTGTTTTAAATTGGTACGTAAACCCTTCCAATTGGTAACGAAGGGTATACCCAAGTGCTTTGTTTTCTATGATAATTGGTTCATTGGCAGATACAATTAATTCGTTTGTTTTCTTCACATTTCTGAACCGGATTTCACTTGCATTTTTTATGATACAATCTGGCGCTAAACCGGATGTACCAATAAATAACTGCGTAAAGAAATCACCCCATTTTGCCCAGCCATCTTTTTCGTAAGGTTCTATTACTACATTGTCCAATTCTTTAGCTTTTGGCTTTAGTAAAATGGTCAGTGCCTTATCTATTTCTTCGCTGTTAATGGTTTGGTTAAAGGTTTCAAAACCTATGGAAGAAATAATAAGATCAAATTTGCCTTTTGGAATAGTTAACTCAAAATTTCCTTGCGCATTGGCGGTAGTACCTATTGATGTATTATTTAAAAAAACTGAAGCGCCAGGTAATGGCTGTCTTTTATCCCCATCAAGGACTACGCCTTTTATCACCTTTTGAGCAGGGGCTACAAGCGTAAAAAATAAAAAAAACAGCAGGCAAAAGGTTTTCATTTTTTAAATCAATTTACTGGAAGAAGTAAGGTGCTAAGAGATTTTTTTGTATTCATTTATCTATGAAAAATAAGAAAACATACGTATAGACAGGCTGCAAAAAAGCCTGAGAAAAACTCAGGCTTTTTAAAAAAAATTATATAGACGACCAATAAATTGAAATCATTTCCCATATTACAAGGCATCACTTATACATCTATACGGGCATACTTAGCATGGCTTTCAATAAAGGCCCTGCGGGGAGCTACTTCGTCGCCCATCAGCATCCCGAAAACACGGTCTGCTTCCGCTGCACTTTCAATAGTTACTTGCTTCAAGGTGCGGGTATCAGGGTTCATAGTGGTCTCCCACAATTGTTCCGAATTCATTTCTCCCAAACCTTTGTACCGTTGAATGCCTACGTTGCCTTCATTGCCGCCACCAAATTTTTCTACCAATGACTTGCGCTGTTCTTCATTGTATGCATAGGCCATTTCTTTTCCTTTTTTTACCAGGTATAGAGGAGGCTGCGCAATGTATACATATCCTTGCTCCACTAGCTCTTTCATATAACGGTATATAAACGTGAGGATGAGGGTGGCAATGTGACTTCCGTCCACATCGGCATCCGTCATGATGATCAGTTTATGGTATCTTAATTTTTGAATGTTTAATGCTTTAGGATCATCTACAGTTCCGATAGTAACACCTAGAGCGGTGTACATATTCCGGATCTCCTCGTTTTCATAGATTTTATGCTCCATGGCCTTTTCCACGTTCAGGATCTTTCCTCTTAGCGGAAGAATAGCCTGATAACTTCTATCTCGCCCTTGCTTGGCAGTGCCGCCCGCGGAGTCTCCCTCTACAAGGTATAATTCACATTTTTCAGGATCTCTCTCAGAGCAATCCGCCAGCTTGCCGGGTAAGCCACCACCACTTAATACAGACTTGCGCTGCACCATCTCGCGGGCCTTTTTTGCGGCTGCTCTGGCTTGCGCTGCAAGTATTACTTTATTGATGATATTTTTTGCATCGCGTGGATTTTCTTCCAGGTAGGCTTCAATTACTTTTGATACCGTGGTATCCACGATACCCATTACTTCATTGTTACCCAGTTTAGTTTTCGTTTGTCCTTCAAACTGCGGCTCAGGCACTTTTACCGAAATAACAGCGCTTAATCCTTCCCGAAAATCATCTCCTTCAATACTCACTTTGGCTTTTTCAAAAAGGCCCTGCTTATCTCCATAGCTTTTGAATGTACGGGTAAGCGCACGCCTGAAGCCGGCCACATGGGTACCACCTTCAATAGTGTTGATGTTGTTTACATAAGAATAAATATGCTCATTGTAGCTTGAGTTGTAGATCATAGCTACTTCCACCGCTACATTATTTTTTTCATCCCGGCCTTCTACAAAAAGCGGTTTTGGTAACAGCGGCTGCCTTCCTGCATTGGCATCCAGCATTTCTACAAATTCTACAATGCCACCTTCGCTGAAAAAGGTTTTTGTATAAGTCTCGCCCGTTACTTCGTCTTTTTCACGAAGGTCATTGAGAACTATATTAAGTCCTTTATTCAAAAAACTCAATTCCCGTAACCGGCCTTCCAGTATGTCTTTGTTGTAATCTAATGTGATAAAAATGGAATCATCCGGCCAAAAGTGAACAAGCGTTCCTCTTTTATCGCTCGCACCTATTTCCCGAACAGGATATTGAGGAAAGCCAATATGGTATTCCTGCTCAAATATTTTGTCTTCCCGGAATACGGTAACGTGCATTACTTTACTTAACGCATTTACACAACTTACACCCACACCATGCAATCCGCCTGATACTTTGTAAGAGTCCTTATCAAACTTACCACCGGCATGCAACACAGTCATCACTACCTCGAGTGCACTGCGACCTTCTTTAGCATGAATACCTGTTGGTATTCCTCGGCCATCATCCTCTACCGAAATGGAATTGTCTTCGTGGATCGTTACGGTAATATTTTTACAATGGCCGGCAAGGGCTTCGTCAATGGAATTATCTACCACTTCGTACACCAGGTGATGAAGGCCTTTTACACCAATATCACCAATGTACATGGCGGGGCGTTTACGTACTGCTTCTAATCCTTCTAAAACCTGAATAGAGTCGGCGCCATAAGCCGCAGATACTGATGAGGCTGGTGGCGGGACTATTGTGTCTAAAATATCGCTCATTTATGGGGAAAATTTAGGTCTGAAAATGGCGAAAGCCATTCTGGCAAAGCTACCGAAAATAGGCGGTTTTACCCTGCTTTTATTCGTTAAAAATTAGGCTTTTAATACGGGGATTATGATTGAAAATTGAGCGAGTATAATGAACCTTTAATCCGATAGATAATAAATTGATTTTAGAAGAGCATCGGGCGGGATTTGCCAAAATTTGTAGATAGAGCTAGGAGAGCAGAAAAAATTTTCAAAAAAAGTATTTTATATCTTCTTTTTACAATGAATTTACCTTTTCTGCCATAAGCTGTCTGACCACCTCTTCCAGTTCGGTTATCCGTTTTTCCAATTCAGGAAGGTTGCGACTTAGTGCCTGGCTACGCAACGCACTTGTGTAATCGTAAGCCGGAGAACCCGTTACGGCTGCATAAGAGGTTTTAATAGATTTACTGACTCCACTTTGTGCATTGATCTTGGCCCCATCGGCAATTTGTATATGTCCTACAAGGCCGGCTTGACCGCCAATCATTACGTGGCTTCCAATTTTAGTAGAGCCACTTACACCTGCCTGGGCTGCAATCACCGTACTAGGGCCTACCTCCACATTATGAGCTATCTGAATTAGATTGTCCAGTTTGGCCCCCTGCTTAATGCAGGTGGAGCCCATTGTAGCCCGGTCAATCGTTGTATTAGCGCCAATTTCTACATGATCTTCAATGACCACATTGCCAATTTGTGGAACCTTTTTAAAAGACCCATCTGCCTGGGGAGCAAATCCAAATCCATCGCCCCCAATTACAGTACCGGCATGGATGATCACGTGGTTTCCTATGATGCAGTCATGATAAATTTTTACCCCAGGGTGGATAAAACAATTAGAACCTATTTGTACATTATCACCAATATAAGAGTTAGGATAAATTTTGGTATTGCTACCTAGCTGTACATTTTCTCCTAAATAACAAAAGGCTCCAATAAAAACATCTTCCGGAAACTTTGCGGAGGAAGCAATGTAGCTAGGTTGCTGAATGCCTTTCATTTGTTGCGACGCCATTTCCTGGTATTTACTGAGCAGTTGGGCAAAGGCAGTGTAAGGATCAGGAACCCGGATAAGGGTAGGAGCTATCGGCAGTTTTAGTTCATAGCTATCCTTCACAATCACAATCGCAGCATGAGTGCTATATAAAAAATCTTCGTATTTCGGATTGGCAAAAAAAGTTAGTTGCGTTCCGGTGGCCTCTTCAATTCTTCCAAAAGAAGAAACGGCAATGTGGGCATTGCCTTCTATTTTTCCATTGATGATATCAGATATTTGGTCGGCGGTAAATTGCATAAAGAAAGTAAAAAGGTAAAAATACAGAACCAAAAGAGTTAAGACATGAAATAAATTGGAAAGGATGAAACTTCTATTTACCTACACTGGTTTCAACCTTATTCGTAAGAATTTTTCTTATGTTTTATCGAAGGTGGCAAAGGTAATATTTTTTGACAGGGCTAGACAGTTGTTGGTGAATTAAAGCATTATCCACTTTAGAAATATCAGCCACTTTGCCATCTTTAAAAAGCACTTTTATATGCTCATCCAATGGGTTATAAGTGGTGTTCACTGCATCGCCGGTAAAAATAAAATAGCCTGCTTCCCTTTCAGTGATGTGGAGTTTTTTTGCCATCTCCTCTTTTAGTGCACTTACTATTTGTGGGTCAAAGGCTTCCGATTGAAATTTAATTTTAAACAACCTTCTATCTACAAGTCCCTTGCATAATCTGGATAGTATTTCATCTACATGGCCACACCAGTTTTTTAAGGTGCACATCACATCGGTATCATCAAGGCAACAAAAAGTTTCAAGGTGTTTTATAAAATTATCAGATGGTTGTTGCTGGCGCAAAAAGAAATCAAGTGCAGGCGACGCTGCGGTCACGTCAATGCCATTTACCAATAATTCCTGAGCCCGCTCAATTACTTTCACCAACATCTTTTCGGCTACCACCACCGTTTTGTGCAGGTATACCTGCCAGTACATCAGCCGGCGGGCTACTAAAAACTTCTCTACAGAATAGATTGCTTTTTCTTCAATCATCAATTCGCCCTCATGCACCACCAGCATTTTTAGTATACGGTCATAGCCAATGACTCCCTCCGATACTCCGGTATAAAAAGCATCCCGTGTTAGGTAATCCATCCGGTCCACATCGAGCTGGCCGGATACCAGTTGATGCAAAAAATGTTTGGGATAGGAACCTCGTAATATATCAATGGCCATTTCCAATCCTCCACCAAACTGTTCGTTCAATAGCTGCATCATCATGATGGAAATATCTTCATGATGCACGCCTTTTATCAACTTGCGCTCCAGCGCATGCGAGTAAGGGCCATGGCCAATATCGTGGAGTAAAATAGCTGCCTTTGCTCCAAGTTCTTCCTCTTTGGTAATGGGTACACCTTTTCCTTTCAGCTCATGTAGTGCAAGCCCCATCAGGTGATAGGCTCCCAGGCTATGATGTAGCCTTGTATGCACTGCACCCGGGTATACCAAGGAGGCAAAGGCCATTTGATGAATGCGCCGCAACCGCTGATAATAAGGGTGAGAAATGATTTCAAATAGCAGTGGATGATCTACCGTGATAAAGCCATAAACCGGGTCATTGATTATTTTACGTACATAAGGCATTCAACGTAAGGTTTTAAAGATGGCAGAAAAAAGTGTGGTGGTATATGCGATTGCCTTCAATTGGTTGTGTTATTTTTTTGGATGGCGAATATCCTTAAAATTAGGTAGAACAGTGGAATGGTTACATTTGTTACACTAGCGGTAGCTGCTGATTTAGGTTAGGCTCTAAAAGATTGTTTATTGAAAAAAGAAATTCAGGTAAGAAAAAAATTAAAAATTGGGTACTAGTATGTCTTTAGCAAAAATACTTTGGGTAGATGATGAAATAGAAAGCCTGCAATCGCAGAAAATATTTCTGGAAAGCAAAGGGTACGAAGTGCAAACGCTAACCAATGGCTTTGACGCTATCGATTATATAAAAGAAAATATTGTTGACGTTGTATTGATGGATGAAAGTATGCCCGGCATCACCGGGCTGGAAACGCTGGCTAAAATAAAGGAAGTGAATTCTCAAATTCCTGTGGTACTCATTACCAAAAATGAAACGGAAAACTTAATGGATGATGCAATAGGCAGCCAAATATCCGACTACCTGATAAAGCCGGTAAACCCAAACCAGGTGCTGCTTTCCTTGAAAAAAATTATTGATAATAGAAGGCTGGTTGCCGAAAAAACAACTACTGCCTACCAGCAGCAATTCCGCAATTTGTTCATGGCGCTCAATAGCAATCCGGACTATAATGAGTGGATGGATATTTATAAAAAATTGGTGTATTGGGAGCTTGGTTTGCAAAAAAGCGACAGCCCGGAAATGCAGGAAGTATTGCAATCACAAAAAAGTGAAGCCAACACGGAGTTCTTTAAATTCATTTCAAAAAATTATACCCATTGGCTAAGCGGCAAGGCAAAAGAATTCCCGGTCATGTCGCACACATTGATCAAAGAAAAAGTATTGCCCAACATTGAAAAAGGAATGCCTACTTTTTTTATTTTAATAGATAATCTTCGGTTTGATCAATGGAAAACCATACAACCCATTTTTGGTGAAAGCTTCCGGATATTGGAAGAAGAAACCTTTTACAGCATATTGCCTACGGCCACACAATATGCCCGCAACGCCATATTTGCCGGTATGTTGCCGGTTGATATTGAGCGCCGCTATCCGGCACAATGGAAAAATGATGAAGACGAAGGAGGCAAGAATTTGTATGAAGAAGAATTTATTCGCACCCAATTGAAAAGCCTTGGATATGGCGATCTGCGCCTTTCTTACACCAAAGTGTTGAACCACGGAGCCGGCCTTGATCTTGTCAACAACATTCACAACCTGATGACCAACGACCTGAATGTGATCGTGTATAATTTTGTAGATATGATGAGCCATGCCCGCACCGAAATGGAAGTGCTGAAGGAACTCGCCGGCGATGAAATAAGCTATAGAAGCGTTACTGCATCCTGGTTTGAGCACTCACCACTTCATCAGGCACTCAAAAAAATTGCAGATAAAAACATCAAATTGATATTAGCCACAGACCATGGAAGTGTACGGGTAAAGAATGCCGTGAAGGTGATTGGCGATAAACAAACTACCGCTAACCTTAGATACAAGCATGGCCGCAATCTTAATTACAATCCAAAAGAAGTATTGGCCTTTCGTGATCCGAAGGAGGCCGGTTTGCCTGTGCCCACTATCAACTCATCGTACATCTTTGCCGGCGAGGATAAATTTTTATGCTACCCCAATAATTACAATCACTACGTCAATTATTACAAAAACACCTTTCAGCACGGCGGAGTAAGTTTGGAAGAAATGATTGTCCCCGTTATTAAAATGGTGAGTAAATAAGCATGCTTTTGTACCAGCCAGCCTCCTATTTTTTTGCAAGAAACGTTACATCGGGACTATCTTTTCAGGTAGTCAGCTTTTGGAATTCTATTTACCTTCCGTTGTGTCACTCACTGCATCGCTTTGTATTTCTATTGAGCTTTTTATTGCCGAAAAAAGATAAATTAGAAAATAAATAATTTTCATTTTTTATAAAATATAGAATGGTTAGTGCAACGGCAGGATTGGTTGCATTCATTTACTTTTTACTTTTACAGATCAATGAAGTACACGCCCAACATACTCAATAAAATTGAAGCCATAGTAGCAGAAGCCGGTTATATTGTACGTTATGAAAGAGGTTCTTTTCAAAGCGGGTATTGCATTTTAGAAGACCGCAAAGTAGTAGTGCTCAACAAATTTCTTCAACTTGAAGGCAAGATCAATACGCTCATAGACCTGATGCCTCAATTACAAATAATAGCAGAAAACCTAAAGCCCGAAAGCAAAAAAATGTATGCTGAAGTAATGGCAAGGGTGGAAAGCTCTGGTACAGAAGAGGCGTAAGCTCCCTTTCTCATTCTTTTATTTTTAATGGTTCGTTCTTTCTGCTGCCATTACATTTGTAATGTGACTTACCCTCATTTAAAAATTACATTTTTAGGCACCGGCACCTCTACCGGCGTCCCCATGATTGGGTGTAGCTGTGCGGTGTGTACTTCCTCACATTCAAAGGACAAGCGGTTGCGATCTTCTATTTTAGTGGAGTCAGCCACCACGTCCCTGGTTATAGATACCACGCCTGACTTTCGGTATCAGATGTTGCGGGCACACGTAAAAAAGCTGGACGCTGTATTATTTACCCATCCACATAAAGATCATACGGCAGGCCTTGATGATGTGCGGGCTTTTAACTTTTTTCAGCAAAAGGTAATGCCTGTTTATGCCAATGAATTAACTATTAACGCACTTAAAAAAGAATTCAGCTACGTTTTTAATGATAAAAAATATCCCGGCATACCAGACCTGCAATTGCACGAAATAAATACGGAGCCTTTTACCATCGGAGATATTGGTGTGCAACCTATTCTTGTATGGCATTTAAAAATGCCGGTGCTCGGTTTCCGCTTCCAAAAATTTACCTACATCACCGATGCCAACCGTATTGATGCGGTGGAAATGGAAAAGATAAAGGGCACAGAAGTGCTGGTGCTAAACGCCTTGCGCAAAGAGCCACACATCTCTCATTTTAATCTTGATGAAGCCATACAACTGGTGAAAAATTTAGATGTAAAGAGTGCCTATTTTACGCATGTATCTCATCAATTAGGCAAGCATGAGGCTATTGATAAAGAATTACCTGATGGTATTCACCTCGCTTATGATGGGCTTGTTTTACACATTCAATAACTAACAATCACCCCATAAATTAGAAGTAAAAGTATTTACTTTGCACCTCCAACGATTTTTACTTTATGAATTTTGAAACTTCAGAAATAACGCAGCAGGTAGGGCAAATTGCCCGTGATTTTGCACAACAACACATTAAGCCACACGTAATGGAGTGGGACGAAAGCCAGGAATTTCCAGTGGAGGTTTTTAAGCAAATGGGAGCCTTAGGAATGATGGGCGTATTGGTGCCCACTGAATATGGTGGAGCCGGCTTAAGCTATTTTGAATACAAAATTATTATCGAAGAAATATCAAAAGTAGATGGGTCTATTGGATTGAGTGTAGCAGCACACAATTCGCTTTGCACCGGCCATATCCTGACCTTTGGCAACGAAGAACAAAAGCAAAAATATTTACCCAAGTTAGCCACTGCCGAATGGATAGGAGCTTGGGGCCTTACAGAGCCAAACACCGGCAGCGATGCGGGTAATATGAAATGTACCGCAACTAAAGAAGGTGAGGAGTGGGTGATCAATGGTACCAAAAACTGGATCACGCATGGCAGGAGTGGTGATGTGGCGGTAGTCATTTGCCGCACCGGCGAGCCTCGTGCAAAAAATAATGCAACTGCTTTTATAGTAGAAAGAGGAACTGCTGGATTTAGTGGAGGAAAAAAAGAAAACAAACTGGGCATGCGGGCCAGCGAAACCGCTGAAATGATCTTTGACCATTGTGTGATACCGGATGCCAACAGGCTTGGCGAAGTGGGAGATGGGTTTAAGCAGGCCATGAAAATATTAGATGGTGGTCGTATCTCCATTGCTTCTTTATCGCTTGGTATTGCCATGGGCGCATACGAAGCCGCCTTACAATATTCTCAGGAGCGCTATCAGTTTGACAAACCCATTTCATCTTTCCAGGGTATAGCTTTTAAGCTGGCTGATATGGCTACCGAAATAGAAGCAGCGAGTTTATTGACGCTGGAAGCCTGTGACCTGAAAGAAAGGAAACTCCCTATGACCAAAGTAGCCGCCATGGCAAAATACTACGCTAGCGAAGTAGCCGTAAAAGTAGCCAACGATGCCGTGCAGGTTTTTGGCGGCTACGGTTACACCAAAGACTTTCCGGTAGAGAAGTTTTACCGCGATGCAA
>JBDSBL010000049.1:0-17633 GCA_039921625.1 Chitinophagaceae bacterium | reverse complement strand
GCAGAAGTTTTTAAAACCGGAGATGCATTAACCCCCGGAGATAAGGATTTTCTGGTCGATAATATTTTAGATAAAGCAGGCTCCAAAGGCACCGGCAAATGGACCTCGCAAGATGCCATGGACTTGCCGGTGGCCATACCTACCATTGATATGGCAGTAAGTATGCGCGACCTTTCCGTGTACAAAGAAGAAAGGGAACAAGCAGCTACTTTGTACCAACCGACTATAAATCCCATTAAAATAAGCAATGAAGCGTTGTTAGCAGATTTGGAAAAGGCCTTGCATTTTTGTTTTATTATGGCTTATGCACAGGGATTAAATATGTTGGCCAAAGCATCCGATGCACTAAAGATGGATATTCACCTAACAGATGTAGTAAAAGTGTGGAGGCAGGGCTGCATCATCCGGTCTGTGATGCTTGGAGACTTTTATAAAGCATATCAAACCACCAAAGGACTTACTAATTTATTGCTGGATGCCGATATTGCCAAGCTAATAAAAGAGGATCATCAATCAATAAAAAATATAGTAATCATGGCCGTAAAAAGCGGTGTACCCCTACCGGGCATGATGAGCGCACTCGCTTACTTTGAAGCCACTTGCAGCGAGCGGCTTCCTACTAATTTAATACAAGCCCAACGGGATAATTTTGGAGCCCATACCTACCAACGCACAGACCGGGAAGGAGTTTTTCATACAGAGTGGAATGCCTAAATTAAAAGAAGCATTATGACTACAGAACCATTAGCACCAACCATTATTTTTATATTTGGAGGCAGCGGAGATCTCACATTTCGCAAACTTATTCCAGCCTTATACAATCTATATATTGATCAATACCTGCCGCAGCAATTCAGTATCATTGGCATTGGCAGAAACGATTTTTCCAATGAAGCTTACCGGACACACATCAAAAAAGGAGTGCAGGAATTTTCCCGGCGCAAGGCCGATGCAAAAGGTGGCTGGCCCAAATTTGCAGGCCACACGGAATACATGCAACTGGATCTTACTGCCGATAAAACCTATAAAGCAATAAGCAATAAAATTCATGATACAGAAAAAGCGTGGGGAGAAAAACCAACGGTTGTCTTTTACATGTCCGTAGCGCCGCAACTGGCACCGGTTATTGCTAAAAAATTACATGCAGCTAAATTGTGCGAAGACCCCAAACGTAGCCGAATGGTTTTTGAAAAACCTTTTGGCCACGACCTGGAAAGTGCTAAAGCCCTCAATGACCTTTTATGCCAGATGTTTAAAGAAGAACAGATATATCGCATTGATCATTACCTAGGAAAAGAAACAGTGCAAAATATATTAGCCTTTCGTTTTGCTAATGCTCTTTTTGAACCCATTTGGAATAATCATTACATTGACCACATACAAATAACGGCTGCTGAAACAGTAAGCGTGGAGAACCGTGGATCCTATTACGAAGGGTCCGGAGCCTTGCGGGATATGGTGCAAAACCATATGCTTCAATTGTTGTGCATGATTGCTATGGAAGCTCCGGTTTCGTTTAGTGCCGATGAAATTCGAAATAAAAAAGTGGATGTATTGCATGCCATCCGTCGCATCCCTAAAGACCAGGTAACGGACTTTGCGGTGCGGGGCCAATACAAAAGCGGCTGGATGAAAAAAAAGCAAACAAAAGCTTACCGGGAGGAAGAAGGGGTACAGGAAAATTCACCTGTGGAAACCTTTGCGGCCGTTAAGT
The DNA here is from genome assembly GCA_039921625.1 of Chitinophagaceae bacterium. Lineage (GTDB taxonomy): Bacteria > Bacteroidota > Bacteroidia > Chitinophagales > Chitinophagaceae > Flavisolibacter. The sequence continues at coordinate 15,919 of JBDSBL010000049.1, read as the reverse complement.
TTTTTATTGATAACTGGAGGTGGAAAGATGTGCCGATCTATGTGCGTACCGGCAAAAGCTTAAGCGAAAAAACAACCATGGTCACCGTGCAATTTAAAGAAGCGCCTGACTTTGCTTTTCCGGAAGAAGCCGGAGAAACCTGGCGACGCAACCGCCTGACCATTTGCATACAACCGGAGATGGATATTCGCATTCGGTTTCAGGCAAAAACTCCTGGTCCGCACATGACCCTCCAGCCGGTGGATATGATTTTTAGCTACACCAAACAATACGGCGACAACCAACCAGAGGCTTACGAAACCTTACTGCAGGATATTATTGAAGGAGATGCTACCCTGTTTATGCGTGGCGATCAGGTGGTAGCCGCCTGGCAAATTATTATGCCCATTTTAGAAGTATGGCAGGCAAGAGCTCCTACTGATTTTCCCAATTATGCTCCCGGCTCCTGGGGCCCGGAAGATGCAGAAGCACTGATAGCGCAAGACGGCCATCATTGGGTAACATTGCCTGTAGAGGATTTAAAAAAGCCCAAATAATGTCGCAACCATACCAGGAATACCGACAGTGTATATTTCATTATGTTTAGGTAATGCTATTGCCTGTTGTTGAAGGATGTTCAATGAACTAAAAAAGTTTGCATCATTTGTTTCATCATAGTTGGAAAGAAGCGTGTTGAGAAGGCTTAAAAAAGTTCTTCTGCTCTTCAATAGTTAGGCAATGAGTAAGTAAGCGTTTGATTTTAAACCTGCAGAAAGTACTTGAAGGTATATTCGTTATTCAGGCACGTTTTTTTATATATTTATATTTCGTTTTAACCTTAAATAATAATAATTATGCTTTGGCAAGGTGGCAGGCAAAGTTCTAATGTTGATGATCGCCGCGGAATGAGCGGTGGTGGACAAATAGCTGTTGGTGGCGGAATATTAGGCGTTATAGCGCTGATATTAAATTTTTTAATTGGAGGTAATGCAGATCCTTCGCAGTTGCCGCAACTACCCGGAATGACGCAAAGTGCTCCACTCTCCGCTGAAGAGCAAAAAGCAGATGATCAACGGGCAGAATTTTCAAAAACAGTTTTAGCATACACGGAAGATGTTTGGAGTAAAATATTGCCACAACAGGCAAACATTAATTATTCTGATCCGCGTATGGTGTTGTTTCGTGGAGGCGTACAATCTGGTTGTGGCCAGGCCAGCGCTGCTTCCGGACCATTTTATTGCCCGGCCGATCAGCAACTTTATATTGACCTTTCTTTTTATCAGGAACTGCAGGAGCGATTCCATGCTCCAGGTGAGTTTGCTATGGCTTATGTGATAGCACATGAAGTAGGCCATCACTTACAATACCTGATGGGAACCGCAGAAAAAACTGCCCGTGCCCGTCAACGAATGAGTGCCGAAGAATACAATCAGCTCTCTGTACGGGTGGAACTTCAGGCAGATTTTTATGCTGGAGTGTGGGCACATTATACTCAACAATTAAAATCGCCTGATGGGCGAAGCGTGATAGAACCCGGAGATATTGAAGCAGCTTTGAATGCCGCGAATGCTATTGGAGATGACCGGTTGCAAAAACAAAGTTCCGGCTATGTAAACCCGGCAGAATTTACCCACGGCACTTCCGCTCAGCGTATGTATTGGTTTAAAAAAGGCTATGAAACCGGTGACTTAAGCCAGGGCGATACCTTTAATGCCACGCGGTTAGAATAAACTATTTGATACAGTAGATCACTGATATCTAAAGCCATTAAAATTATCTTATTAAAGAAAATTTTAATGGCTTTTTAGTTTGCGTTATCCCAAAATCAATTTAGCTTTATTATAAATATATTGAATCTGTACTTCCGCTTGTTAACCTCCCTATTCTTTTAATAAGTACCACCACATTCGTATCCACATTTTATTATATCTATTTAAAATCTGTGGTATGTATTCCATTCTGAAATCACTTGGTGCTAAGAAATTTATTTTAAGGGAGCTTCCGTCTTTAACTCTTTCCATTTTTATTACAGAAATGCTTTACAAGTTCGGCTCCTTTATTTTGGAGTGCGGTGCTTTTTTAATCACCTGGTTTGTTGCCAGTTGGTTGATAGCGCTTTTCCAGTCTTATAGCCACAAATCAAAAGGATAAACTTTTGACCCATTCTTTTCCTCTGCCCTTCCTGTACTCCTTTACTACTTAACTTTTAAATCTTTAAAATGATGAAGCGGCCAAATGATATTCCTGGAGATAAAGCATCCTTGCGACAGCAACAATTTGAAGAAGCCCGCACACCACAAAAGGAGGCAAAAAAGAAAAACACTTCTAAAATAAAGAACCCACCTAAATCAACTGCCCCTAAATCAACTCAAAAAAAAATAAAATGAAAGGCCCCATAGACACGCAATTAAATGCAGATTCCCATTCAGGTCAAATGGCCAAAGCAATTAAATCAGCAGAAAAACCACCGGAAGGAAAAGCTTTCAAACGACTGCAGCTTTTCAATGAAGAGCGGGGATTGCCTACCGTGCAGGAAAATGAGATGGAAAAAGCTCCAATCAAAAATGCACGGAAAGGTTCCCGAAAATTAGCTTCTCCCGGGGAAGGCACGCCGGCTGAAGAATATGCGAGTGAAATGCTTGCAGCGGCCACGGCCTTATTGGAACACCAACCGCTGGAAAAATTGCAACCTGCAAAAGGTATGAATTCGGCTGGTCCACTCTCTTCTCCTCCCACTGGCGTTGGACCGCAATGGGAATTTATTGGGCCCTTGAGTATTTCTAATGGCCAAACTTATGGAGAATCCAGGGTAGTAGTTTCCGGAAGAATTTCCTGTATTGCTGTAAATCCTACTAACAGCAATCATATCCTCTGTGGATCAGCAGGAGGTGGCGTGTGGGAAAGCAGAAACCGGGGAGTGAACTGGGCGCCAAGAACAGATTATATGGCCACGCTTACTGTTGGCGCTCTTGCCTTTGATCCGTCGGCCACTTCTATTGTTTATTGTGGTACCGGTGAAGGAAATTTTTATGGAGGATTAGGAACGGGCCTACTAAAATCCACAAACGGAGGAACCTCTTGGGCTATATTGGCCACAGCCCCTTTTATGGGTCAGGGTTTTTATGATCTAATAGTTGACCGGGCCAATAGCAATCACCTTTTGGGGGCAACTACAGGAGGCTTGTACGAAAGCTCAAATGGAGGAGTTGCCTGGAGCCTTCGGCGAGGAGGCATTTGTTGGGATATAGCCATGAATCCGTTGGGAGGAGCTAGTAGCGAAGTGTTGGCCGCCTTGCAAGATGGTATATATCAATCCAATAACGGAGGTACCACTTATGCCAAAATAAACTTACCAGGGGCACCAGCTTCTTTTAACCGGTTAGCGGTAGATATATCTAGATCTAATCCTTCAGTTGCTTTTGTATATGGAGCCGGAGCCCCTATGATTCCTGTACCCGGTGGGCGCCCTACTGATCGTATGCCCACTCCTTATATTTGGCGCCGTACTGCTGTAGGAGGAGCTTTTGTAGCCGTACCTCCGCCTGCCGGAATAATAACCACGCAGGCTTGGTACGATTGGTATCTGGCTATAGCACCAGACAATCCCGGGCAAATATATTTAGGAGCTATAGAGGCTTATCGAGGGACGCTTACAGGAACTAGTTGGGCATGGGTAATGATATCAAATAAAACGGGTGATGATATTCACCCTGATCAGCATGCAATAGCTTTCGATTCGGCTAATGCAAATATTATTTATGCAGGATGCGATGGTGGTTTATTTACATCTCCCAACCGGGGCACCAACTGGACTTCGTTAAACAATGGATTAGGGATAACAGAAATTGAATACCTGGCTCAGGATATTGGCTCTTCCACCTGGTTGTTGGCTGGCACGCAGGATAATGGCAGCATAAGATACACCGGTAGTGCTGGCTGGGAGCATGTGGCAGATGGAGATGGAGGAGATTGCGGATCAAACAGAACCAATCCAAACATTGTGTACCATAGTTATTATGGAATGGGTATGGACCGGTCAACAGTAAAGGGTAATTTTGGATCTTTTGGATGGATAGGGCCGAACGTGCCAACAGGATATAATGCCCTTTTTTATCCTCCCATGGAGGTGGCTAATAACACCGTAGCCCAAGCAGGGCAAAGTGTATTTATTAGCCGAAACCAAGGTACTACCTGGACAGAGGTAGGATTGCCTGGTGGAGCAGTGGGCGCTGCCATGTATATGCCAAATGGAGATACTGTATTTGTTGGAGCTACCAATGGAGCTATTTTCCGGCTTCGATGGTCCGGCACTGCCTGGTCGGCGGCCACAGCCCTTACTACTCCCCGGTCTGGGGCCAACGTAAGTGATATTTTTGCCGACCCCAATAATTTGAACAGACTTTGGGCCACTTATTCTACCATGGGTGGAAACCGGGTTTTTAGATCGGATAACGGAGGTACCTCCTGGGTTAATTGCACAGTAGGTTTACCCGCATTGCCCATCAATGCAATAGAAATTCATCCTGGCAATGCCAACCGCATTTGGGTAGCAGCAGATGTAGGTGTTTATCAATCTTTTGATGCCGGTGCTACCTGGTCCGCATTTGCCAATGGATTGCCCAATTGCCTTGCAGTAGATTTGCTTTATCACCCCCATGCACGAAAACTAAGAGTAGGCACCCGAAACCGGGGTGTATGGGAGATAAATGTAGATGGCCGGCTGACGAGCCCTATCTGCGGATTGCAATTTAATGGTACGCTTACTCCCAATCAAACACAAAAGTGGTTCTCATTTAACTGGCCGGCTACCTGGCATATGCTGTGGACCGTAATGCCTACTAATTTTTTACCCGGAGCGCCACAAATTACATGGAAGGTTCAGGTGGAGAGAGGTTCTTCAGAGTTTGTTACTTATTGGATCGTTGTTACAAACCTTACGAACCAAACGGTCAATTTTGAAGGTCGTTATTGCATTCTCAGTTATTCTTAAATAAAAAAATTAAAACCATGACAACAGGAACTCAATTTACCGGATCACTTGCTCCCAATGCTTCTAATAGGTTTTTTACCTGGGGCTGGAATCCTGCCCTTCATATGGTGTGGTACGTGATTCCTACCTCACCTCAACCGGGAAACCCGCAACTGGATTGGGATGTATCTGTAGAAAGATCCAACGCCACCCAATGTACTTATTGGATCACAGTAAAAAACTTAACAGGCACGGCAGTCACTTTTGAAGGACGCTATGCTATCTTAAACGGTTAAATAAATTGAAATGAGAATCATTATAGAAATTGATCATAATAAAGAAGGTAGTGTGCAGGTTTCCGGAGCTGTTAAGGAAACACAATCGTCCTTGAATACAAGCCGACCAGATATTAATGCAGTAGATGCAGGGCGGGCCAAAGTGGGAACAGAAACGCAAGGCTCGCAACAAGCCATTCAAAATAATAGCCTTGCACACCAGGAAAGCACTTCCGGTGGCTCGGGGCCGGGCAATCAAGTTGGATAATAGTTTGCTTTGCGAAAAGCTTTTATACGGCTTGCACCTTACTTTAATGAGGAAATCTTTTGTTGAATGGCTGCAAAAAAGCTTTGTGCCTCCAACTTACTTTTCCATATCTTTTAACCAGTCTTGCAGCCCTAAATAAAGTTGTTTGGCTACTTTTTTATGAAAGCCTTCATCCTGTATAAGTTTCTCATCCCCTTTATTGCTTAAAAAGGCAACTTCTACCAGACAGTTAGGATAGTCAGTAGGACCGCTTAAGGAAAAATTGAAGGCACCTACATTACCAAAGTTATTTAAGCCTAGCTCCAGCATTCGGGCCAAAATAGTTTGCGACAGAGGCCGGAAGCCAATATACCTGTAGTACGTACTCACCCCACTTACAGTAGTATTATCTGAGGAATTAAGGTGAATGCTCAACAAAATATCAGGATCTATTTGGCGCAGCATCAACGTTCTGTCAACCATGGTTAGGTCAGAATCGCCGCACCGGGTCATAAAAGTGCCGACCCCTTTTTTATTAAAATAACTCTCTACCTCTTTGGCAATACGCAAGGTGTAATCCTTTTCCAAAATACCCGATGTATTGCCGGAGGCACCACTGTTGCTTCCGCCATGTCCGGCATCAATTGCTACTATCAATTTAGTAATGTTCAAAGAAGGCTGTCGTTTGATGCGTACCTGCAGGGCAGTTCCTTTATAATAAATAGAATATCCCCAATGCTGTACATGCTTTAGCTCAATATGAATACGGAAAACATCATCCTCTATTTGCTCCTGCCATACATTTTTAATTTCCTTTGCTGTTTCTAATTGAGTGATCCAATTAGTGTTTGATGTGACTCCAAAAACATCTACCAGCAGTGTGGCCGGGCTAATTTGCTGTATACTTCGGTAAGGCAGTTTTTCCGGTAGTGCAATTGATACATAATCATATTTATAATCGCCCCAAACCTTAAAACTACCAGTGAGATAATACGGCTTTACTCTGATTGAAGTATCCTTTTTAAACGAAGTTTTGGAAAGGTAGGCCTGATGGTAAGCAGATAATTGAACCTTATAATCATCGGTAGTGCTGTCCACTACTTTTACTAATACGTTGGAATCGAGGTAGGTCATTTTTGCTCCCCCCAGTCGGTCATCGCCAAGCCCATATTCAAGGAAAGGCAGTAGTCCGGCGGTTCTTCCATAAAAAGGCAATGACTGAGCAGAAAGAAAAAAGGTGCTGCACAAACAAACAGCAAAAAAGACAATTTTCATAAAAAGCAAGTTAAGTACTAATGCGGATTTGCTCCATGCGTATTAATACGGAATGGCAAAAGAACTAACCCCCTTTTTTTGAAAGAGGCTTTTATTCGGATTTTTTCTTTTGTATTTTGGCTTTGATAGCTAAAAAGCATCAATCCTATATCCTAAAAACCAACACTATGAACTGGTATGCCATTACCGGAATTGCTTCTATAATTGCTTTATTTTTTCCGGCCTTACTTATCCTTGCATTTAAGCTCTATAAAAATGTAAGCTTACTCATTCTCTTTTTATATTATGCAATCACTGCTGCTTACAACCTGATGGCACAGGGAGTAATAAACATTCCTTCATTAGATAAAAATAATTTTGGCATTATTGCCAACTACCTCGATGCTCCAATGATGCTCGCGGTGCTTTTGTATTTCTGTGTGCTTCCCTGGAAGCGAAAAATCATTTATTACTCGCTTGCTTTATTTGGAGTGTTTGAGTTAATAATCCTTTTTTATTACCAACTGGCCCCGGTGAGTAGTGTGTATATTTTAGGGCCCGGCATTTTGTTGATACTTATTTACAGCATTTACTTATTTTTTGAGCAAGGCAAAGCAACGGTGGTACATGGCAAGGGCCTTGGACTTACCCTAATGCTGGTAAGCATTTTATTTTCTTATGGCTGTTTCACCCTTATTTATTTTTTGCATTATATTAAAAAAACACCAGCAACGGCTGATGTTTTCTTGATCTATTATATTGTTCTTTTTATTTCTTCTGTGTTAATGTCTTTGGGTATCATCTGGCTTCGCAAAAGAATACAGCACATTAATGAAGTGCAGGTAACCCGCAAAGAGTTGGCTCATTTTTTCCAGGTTTAAAAAGCATAGCTTCCTTTTTCCAACAACAAATTAGCAATGCGGCGGCGGGCTTCTTTACTATTAAAAGGAGTTGCTTTAGTGAATCGCTTTAAACCCATTAAAATCATACGTTGTTCATCGCCTTCGGCAAATGCATTGATAGCATCCTTACCGCTTTTGCTTATTTTATCTGCCGCATCATACAAATAACAACCAAGGATGTCTTTATAAATTTCGGTGTCTTTTCCTTCTTGTTGCAGTTTCATTACGCGCAGCAAAAGGCTTTCACATACAAAGGTTTCAATAGCCATATCAGCAATATTCATCAGCACTTCCTGCTCGGTTTCCAATTTCATCATCAACTTTTGCGCAGCGGCGCCGGCCGTAAGCAATACCGTTTTTTTGAAGTTGGCTACCAGCTTTTTTTCCTCGGCAAATGGTATGTCTTCCCCATCACCAAAGTCAGGGATGCTCATTAGCTCTTGCTGCACTTTCATGGCGGCACCCATCATATTCAGCCGGCCTTGCATTGCCCGTTTAAGTGTCATATCCACAATAAGCAAACGATTAATTTCATTAGTGCCCTCAAATATTCGGTTAATGCGGCTGTCGCGGTAAGCACGGGAAATATTATATTCTGCACTGAATCCATTACCACCATGTATCTGCACTCCTTCATCTACCACATAGTCCAACGCTTCACTGCCGTGCACTTTTAATATGGCACATTCAATAGCATATTCTTCTGCGCCTGCTAACAGCGCTTCGCTAAATGACTTCCCCTTTTCCTGCAATTCCTGCTCTTTATCATCAATCCATTTTGCAGTCCGGTACAAGGCACTTTCGGAAGCAAATACCTGGATGGCCATTTCCGCTAATTTAAATTTGATGGCTCCAAAGTTGCCAATGGGTTGGCCAAACTGCTCCCTCGTTTTTGCATATTCAATAGAATCAGTGATGGCAAATTTGGAACCGCCTAATGCTGCCGCACAAAGCTTTAACCGGCCAATGTTCAGGATATTAAAAGCGATCTTATGTCCCTTGCCCTGCTCCCCTAATAAGTTTGCTACCGGTACTTTGCAATCCTGAAAATAAAGTTGCACTGTAGATGATCCTTTAATTCCCATCTTGTGTTCTTCCGGGCCGTTTGTAAATCCTTCAAAGCCACGCTCTACAATAAAGGCAGTAAAGTCTTTGCCATCAATTTTGGCAAATACTGTAAATACATCGGCAAAGCCTCCATTGGTGATCCAGCATTTTTGTCCATTCAATAAATAATGAGTTCCGTCTTCACTAAGCCGCGCAGCCGTTTTTGCACTCAAGGCATCACTGCCGCTGTTTGGCTCGGTCAAGCCATAGGCACCTACCCACTCTCCAGATATTAATTTAGGAATGTATTTTTCTTTTTGCTCCGCAGTACCAAAATATAAAATAGGCAAGGTGCCGATGCCTGTGTGAGCCGCCACAGCTACAGAAAATGAGTGACCGGCACCGAGGTAATCATTGATAATTGTAGAAGTAACAAAATCTTTCCCCAGGCCTCCATACTCCTCCGGAAACGAAGCAGCCAGCAAGCCTTGCCCTCCTGCTTTTTCTAATAGCGATCGCATGTAACCCGGTTCCTGCATATCAATTTGCTCCAGGTTTGGCACTACTTCCGCTCTTAAAAATTGAGTGCACATATCGCGGATCATGAGCTGCTCTTCCGAAAAATCTTCCGGTATAAACGTTTCTTCGGGGCTGCTTTCTTTGATCAGCCATTCGCCGCCGTTAAGCGTGGAAATTGATTGTGTGGTGCTCATACTTTTCGTTTTTAAGTAGTTCTATTAAAATAAGATTGCAATAAAGCGATGTTGCTTTTTAATGATTTGAATTTGTCCAAAAATTATATTTGTCCATTTAAATTATCATACACCTTTTGCAAAACTTCTTTACAGATATTGACATGGTCTGCAGATACTCCATCCAGTGCTTCATTCAGAGTTTGTTCGGCCAGCTCCATAGATTCTTCCTGCAGCTTTTGCGCTGTTTTGGTTAAAAATACTTTATTGATCCGCCGGTCTTTTGCATCTGCTACTCTCTTTACCAGGGACAGCTTTTCCAGGTTATCTACCAACCTTGTAATAGATGGTTTGTCCCGAAAGGTAGCGTTGCACAGTTCCTGCTGACTCTGCCCATCTACCTTCCACAAATGATATAAAATACTCCATTGCTCAATGGTTAATTTAAGATCAGACGTATTGAATTTCTTTTGCAGCCGCCTTGCAATAGCAATAGATGCTTTGCCCGAAATAAAACTGTATAATTCTCCTTTCTTAAATTGGTTGTTTGGCATATAGTTGTTTATGCAACTAAGTAAATGTAGCCAATTTATTTTTAAAAAGTATCCTATTAAAAAATATAATTGCCCTTAGCTTTGGCCCAATGGTGCTGCTGTTTTTTACGGTTATTTTTTCACTGGGTTATGCCGGGCTTATTTTATTTTATTATTATCATTGGCGGCAACTTCCTCTTTTCTCATCCTACAAAAAAGAGCCAAACCTTTTTATTTCTGTAATTGTTGCCGCACGGAATGAGGAGAAAACATTACCCGAATTACTAACCGCTTTATTATCCCAAACGTACCCAAAACAGTTTGTGGAAATAATTGTGATTGATGATTTTTCTACGGATAGCACCTGGAATGTTGCAACGCTTTTTGCAACAAATGGCGTAGTAGTAATACGCCCTAATGCAGATGCAAAACGCTCTTCAAAAAAGAAAGCGTTAGAAGCAGGTGTAAAAAAAGCAACCGGAGAATTAATATTGGTGACCGATGCAGATTGCCTGCCGCCACCTGAATGGATTGAAACAGTTGTATCCTTTTACAAAGAAAAAGAGGCTGCTTTTATTGCAGCTCCTGTAAAATATGTACACAATAGATCGTTGCTTCAATTGTTTCAGGCAATTGATTTTATTGCCTTGCAAGGCATTACGGCCGCTTCTGTTCAAGCCAACTTTCACACCATGTGCAATGGCGCCAATCTTGGTTATACCAAAAGCTCTTTTATAAGTGTTGATGGATTTGAGGGCATTGATAAAGTTGCCTCTGGCGATGATATGTTGCTGATGCATAAGATTTGGAAAAAGAATAAAAAGAAGGTTTTTTATCTAAAAAGTAAAGAGGCAATTGTAACCACAAAGCCAATGAAAACATGGAAAGAATTTATTAACCAACGAAAACGATGGGCCAGCAAAACCGCCTATTATGATGACAAGCGCATCCTCTTTGTTCTTCTATTTATTTACTGTTTCAATTGCCTGTTTCTAGTATTAGTAATAGCTACTATTTTTCATTTAAAATTTTGGCCACTGCCGGTTGGTTATCTACTTTTTAAAACTAGCATTGAAATGTTGTTTGTGTCCTCGGTAGCATCTTTTTATAATGAAAAAAAACTGATTTTTTATTTCCCTCTTTTACAACCGCTGCATATTTTGTACACCATCAGCATTGGCTTCATCAGCCAGCTCGGCACCTACAACTGGAAGGGGCGCAAAACAAAATAAACAATAACTTTCGACCATGAATGGGGCATCAGCAAATTTTTGGCAGTCAGCCTGGAAGCGGTTAAAAAAAAACAAGGCGGCCTTAGCAGGTTTGGTGATGATTATTTTATCTGTAGTGGTAGCCCTATTTGGATACTTTATTGCCCCGGATCCTTCTCCTTTTGCCAATCGGATAATTTTAGAGATCGGGGGACAAAAGCCCCGCTTTACGCAGCATTTCTTATTAATAAAAAAAGTAGCCCCTCCTATTCCAGAAAACATTTTTGACCGAGCCGTTAGCGGCAAAAGAGATGCTGTAGACTTCATGCCCATCACCACCTGGCATCAATCAGGAGATAGCATCATTGCACAAAAATTTATTGACGAAGGATTGACAGATAGGGTAAGCTTTTCAAGAAAAGACTTGGCACAACAACCGGTAGTTACCCGCACATTTTGGTTGGGTACGGACCGGTATGGACGGGATATATTAAGTAGGCTGATCATTGGCACCCGCATTAGTTTGAGTGTAGGACTTATCACCGTTCTTATCTCACTAACCGTTGGCATTACTCTGGGAGCTATTGCCGGTTACTTTCGTGGTACGGCAGACGATATAATAATGTGGGCTATTAATGTGATCTGGAGCATTCCTACTTTATTGCTTGTATTTGCTATTACCCTTTTATTGGGCAAAGGCTTTTGGCAGGTGTTCGTGGCTGTGGGTCTTACCATGTGGGTGAATGTGGCCCGCCTTGTGCGAGGACAGATACTGGCCACAAGAGAATTGCAATATGTGGAAGCTGCAAAAGCGCTGGGCTTCTCTCATTTCCGCATTATCGTCCGTCATATTTTGCCTAATATTTTAGGACCCATATTAGTGATTGCTGCCGCCAACTTTGCTTCTGCTATAGTGATAGAAGCAGGACTTAGTTTTTTAGGTGTGGGGGTGCAGCCACCGCAGCCAAGTTGGGGGCTAATGATCAAAGAAAATTACAACTTCATTATCACGCAAAACCCTGTACTGGCGCTGGCTCCAGGCTTTGCTATAATCTTGCTGGTGTTAGCTTTTAATTTATTGGGCAATGGCTTACGCGATGCCCTCAACGTTCGGGGAAAGCTTTAATTTTCTTATCTGATAATCCATAAAAATCAGGATCCCAATACTGGTATAAAATACAGATCCCATCTTATCTGTTTCAATCAGATCACTTAAAAAATTAACCGTACAGATCATGCTTAATAAAACAGCTATACAGGCAGCGGTATGCTTCCAATATTTATCGGTTGCTGTTTTATAAATATGCTGAGCCCGGTGAAAGGCATATCCAACCAAGAGGAGAAAAAACAATAAGCCGGGAACTCCCTGTTCGATCAATACTAAAAGAAAATAATTATGCACCGTGGAATGATCTTCATTATTACTCACCCATGTTTTAAATAGGGGGATTGTATAGCTCTTATAATTTTGATAAAAAGTATTCGGCCCAAATCCCGCAACCGGTTTTTCTGCAACCATATTGAATCCAGCGATCCATCTATAAAAGCGCTCTGCTGTTGACACATCTTTTCCTTCATAAGTGGCCAGCAGGTGCTCACTAAAATCTGTATGAAAAATTGTGGTTTTGTATTGCGGGGCAAACTCTAAATAGTGATTTTCATATTGTAACCACGCAACAGAAAGAATACAAATAACTAAAAAAGCTACAAAACCTTTTACCAGCAATCCCTTAGCCAACAACCAGTAAACAAACAATCCTACAAATACAGCAAGCCAGGCCCCGCGGGCATAAGAAAGATAAACTGCAGCTATTGCCATGATGAGAAAAATTACCATCACCACTTTAATCCAACTATTCTTTACCCCTTTCCAAAGAGCCACCAACAGTGGCACCAAACATACCAACAGTGCCGAATAAGTAACATGATTTCGAAAGAAAGGCTGCAAACTTTGGTTGATGGTAGTAAAAGTAAAGCCATTGATAAGGTGCCGAATAAGCACTACAAAAACGACAAGCATCAGGGAACATGCAAACAATATAACACCTCTGTTTAGGTCCTTTTTACTTTTAAAAAAAAGCACCGGAATGGCAACAAATGACAGCAGGTACCATGACTTTGCTAGAAGATATTTTGTGGAAATAAAAACATTTGTAGAAAAGAAAACGGTAATGATTGACCAGGTAAATTGAACAGCCAATAATAAGAGCAGCGGGTGAAACCATTTTTTAATAAATAAAGTTCTCCAATTAAAAACCATATAAAGTACTACCACTGCAGCATTCAAAAGCATCAACGGTTCATCAGGTAAATCAGTGCCTAATGAAGATGAAAAATTGTATTCCACCGACCACGGAATAGAGAGAAGTAAAGTATAAAAAAAGAAAAGGGGTTTTTGCAATAGTAAAAAAAAAAGAACGATAGCAACAGGTACAAAAAACATTATCCATTGTTGCAAAAACAGTGCTAGCAAAGTACAGGTGATTAATATAAAAGCACCACCTAAAAATTCTCTTTTTAGTAGCATGTTTTTTATTTTGGATACTCATTGCCGCAAATAGCCAGCACTAATAAAAAACTAAAAAGCAAAGAAGCAAAAAAAGCAACTAATACACTCTGCAACACCTTAGGCCGATCGGGATACATTGCAGGCCTTGCCTCTTCCACTACTAAAAGAACCGGTGGGTTGGTGGTTACCATCAATTGGTATTGATTGATTAACAGTTGGTACTGCATGGCCCCACCGGCTACTAATGGCACCGTGCTAACCGATGTACTATCTGCCTCCATGACAGCTGCAGATTGGCCCCTGGCCACTACTTCCCGTGTATATTCTTTTTGCAAGTTTTGAAGTATCAATTGGTTGCTCTTGTTTTGCAATTGTTGGTGCATCAATTGTAATTGTTGAAATAATCCGTTGGCTAATTGCGCAGCAACGACAGATTCTGTATCCCATACTTTAATCTTTAATTCTCCGTATTCACTTTTATTGATCCGTGTATTTGTTTTTAATTTTTGCGCAGCCACATATAATGGAAACTGCTCCTTAGTCACTCCATAATGGTTAGGCAAATTAAATTGGTTGGCAACAGCAGTATACAACGTATCCAACTTTGTAGTGCCTACTATTTTATCTAAATCATCTGCAGTACCAAGGCTTGGATATAAAGACAATATGTTGGTATTAAATATGGCTCCTTTATCAGTGGCGGTACTGCTAGCCGGCAAGGCAGTAACGGTAGATAAGTATTCTTTTGGCAGAAAGGACACCACTATTCCTGTAAGCAAAGTGGTAATAGCCGTTAGCAAAATAATGGGCTTCCACCATCTGGAAAATACTGAAATGAGATCAGGCATACGGCAAGATTAACGCAATAAAATAATTGTTTTTTTGACAAACGAAATATACGCAAATAGCAGCAGCAACATGAAAAGTAAACCAACCATAAGGATCAGTACCGAATGCATATAAAAATATTTAGCAGCATAAAACAAAAGTCCAAAAAAGAGGACCACGAAAAGATAAAGTAGGACAGATTTAAAATGAAAACCAATATCATATTTTTTAGTAGCAAGTACCATAGTACAAAAGGCACAAAGGTATTGGCTCACCACAGCCACCTTAGTACAAGCTGCAGCTCCATACATAGGTATCCACATTATATTTAAAAATGCATTTAGAAAAACACAACCTAATAGAATAAGAATAAAAACACGCAATTGCAAAGCCGCTGTCAGCATGGATCCGTATAGATGCAGCAACAAATAAGCAGGTAATACACTGATGCACCATTGAAGCACTTCCGTAGAAAATGGGGTAGCAAAATGATACAACAATTGCTGCACCTCCGTAGAAAAAATAATGATAAAAACGGCAGCCACACTTCCGCTAATCACTAGGAAGTGACGAGCAGTAAGTATTGTTTTTTCTACCAATTCTTTTTGTGCCCTGTTCCTCGCCAGGAAGGGCACCAAAAAGGATGCAAACAGATAACCCACCATATTACCCGCATCTAAAAGGCGGTAAGCCGATGCATAGATACCTGCCTGATAAGCTCCATCCGGGTGCAGTCTTTCCAGTAAAAAACCATCTAAGCGATTGAGGCCTGACATCAATAAAATGATGAGTGCAAAAGGCAACATGCTTTTTAAAACGACAACCTTATTTTCCCATTTACCTTCAACCGGAAATAGTTTTTTACTTGCAATAATGGATGCTGCTATAAGCACTGCCACTGCAGCGGAACCCAGTTGTATCCACAAGAAAAGAATAATATTTATTGGGTACGAAAGGAAGGATAAATAAAGGAATGGTCCGCAAATAAGGATCATTACCATTTTATCAAACACAGATAGCCAGGCATCTGTAAGAAACAATTGGTGACCGGTAATGATGCTGCGCAAAAAGACAAAAAAAGAACTTAGCACTTGTATAAAAACAATCAGTGCCAGTAATTCCAAATTACGAATACCACTTAAAAATGCTACTAAAAAAACGACGCCTGCATAAAGAAGGGAAAGTTTCACCTTGAGCTGCAACAGTCCACTATCTTTTGTCCAGGTGCCGTTGGCCAATTTAACATTTGCCAGATTGCTTAAGCCGGCATCAGCCAAAAAAGAAAAAATGATAGACAAATTGAGCAGTGAAAAATAAACGCCATACGCTTCGAGTCCCACCTCATTTTGCAATTGGCGGTCTATCCCAAAGATCCAGATTGGTTTGATTAGTACATTCAGCAGTAAGGTCCAACTGATACCTTTTGCAAAAGAAATCGCTTTCATTTAGGGCCACAATCTCGGAAAAAATCAT
>JBDSBL010000048.1:0-8850 GCA_039921625.1 Chitinophagaceae bacterium | reverse complement strand
TTGCTACACAACCATTGTCAAATTCAATCCGGGCATTGGCAATGTCAGGTGTATCGGTCAATACTCCCACACCGCTTGCTGAAATAGATTTTACGTCACTTTTCACTATGTGTAAAATAATATCAATATCGTGGATCATCAAATCAAGAATAACGCTTACTTCCGTGCCTCTTGGGTTAAACTGTGCTAGGCGATGCACTTCAATAAACATCGGATTTAAGGCCATGCCTTTCAAGGAAAGATAGGCAGGATTAAACCGCTCCACATGGCCTACCTGCAGTTTGATATTGGATTCTTTTACCAGCTTTACCAATTGCTGTGCTTCTTCAATAGTATTAGCTAATGGCTTTTCTACAAATACATGCTTGCCACTCCGAATGGCCATTTGACAAATGTCGAAATGAAAAGTAGTAGGGGCTACTACGTCAATAGCATCGGAGGCTTCAATTAATTGTGCCTCAGTAGCAAAGCGTTTTAAACCATATTGGTCAATTATTTGCTGTGCTATAGCGTCGTTTGGATCATAGAAACCAATTAATTCCGCACCGGCAATCTCCGCCCAATTATTCAAATGAAATTTGCCAAGATGGCCTGTGCCCAATACGCCAATTTTAATCATAAGCCCTATATTGCCTCAAAGATAAGTTGCGCAAAGTTGCCTTTCTAAAGGAAGCCTTTGGGTAAAATAAAATGTAAGTAATTAGGATATTCCTTATTTGATTAAAAAAGAAATTTAAAAAACGCTTTTTTTATAAAGCCAAAAATTTGTTTGTCAAAATGATTTTCACTTATCTTTGCTGCCCCTAATCAAGGAGTTGGATCGGTAGTTCAGTTGGTTAGAATGCCGCCCTGTCACGGCGGAGGTCGCGGGTTCGAGTCCCGTCCGGTCCGCAAAAAGAAAAATGATGCCCTGTAAATTTAATTTACGGGGCATTTTTGTTTTTGCACTTTTCAATGACGAAAATTTTTAGACAGGAATAAATAATCCTTTCTTATTACAGGGGTCTAATTTCATTTTCTTGAATGCTAATAAAGATACCAATCTTAAAAATATATTTTTTTGTAAAGCGAATTTTATGGACCATTCAAATCACCATTCCTCAGTAGAGCAACATCCGTCAGACCATAATAAACAAGATACACATGACATGGGAAAGGCAAATGCTTCCCAAGCGCCACATGATAAACATGCGGGACATCAAACTAAGGACTTTTTAAGCCGTTTTTACATATGCCTTACGCTCACAATTCCGGTACTGTTACTAAGCCCAATGATACAGCAATGGATAGGCTTTGATTTGAGATTTGCAGGAGATAGCTATGTCTTGTTATTACTTGGCTGCATCATTTATTTCTATGGAGGTATGCCTTTTTTTAAAGGAATGGTAAGCGAAATAAAAGACAAGTCGATTGGCATGATGACCCTTGTTGCTTTAGCCATTTCAGTAGCTTTCTTTTATAGCGTAGCTGTTGTATTTGGCTTAAAAGGAATGGACTTTTTTTGGGAGCTTGCCACCCTTATTGATATTATGCTGTTAGGGCATTGGTTAGAAATGCGATCGACAATGGCCGCATCAAACGCATTACAGTCATTGGTTGCATTGTTACCTTCCGTTGTACACGTAGAACGCAGCGGAGCAGTAACAGATATTGATGTAAAAGATTTAAAGAAAGATGAAATAGCTGTAATAAAACCTGGAGAAAAAATTCCTGCTGATGGCCTTGTCACAGAAGGAAAGTCTTATGTCAATGAAAGCATGTTAACAGGTGAAAGCATTCCTGTGAAAAAAGAAAAGGATGCTAAAGTAATTGCTGGTGCTATAAATGGAGATGGAGCTTTGAAAATAAAAGTTACAGGCACCGGAGCGGACAGTTATTTAAACAAAGTAATAACCCTTGTACTATCAGCTCAAAGTTCTAAATCGAATACGCAAAACCTGGCTGATAAAGTGGCTAAATGGCTAACTGTTATTTCACTCGTAGTAGGAGTAACCACCTTTATTGTTTGGTACATCCATCATGATTTGGCTTTTGCGTTAGAGCGAATGGTGACCGTAATGGTAACGTCTTGTCCTCATGCTTTAGGCGTGGCCATCCCATTAGTAGTAGCCATATCCACAACCGCTTCCGCAATGCATGGTTTGTTGATTAGAAACCGTACTGCATTTGAAAGTGCAAGAAATCTCACGACAATCATCTTTGATAAAACAGGTACATTAACCAAAGGGTCACATGAAGTACAGAAAGTAATTTCCCAATCTAATAGTTATACAGCAGATGAAATATTACAGTACGTAGCCGCAATACAACAACAATCGGAGCATTACATTGCAAGAGGTATAGGGAGAAAACTCAAAGAGAAAAATCTTCAATTGTGGCCATCTTCAGATTTTAAATACATGCAGGGCATTGGTGTGTCCGGTGTTGTAAATGGCAAAAAAGTGGTAGCTGCAGGTCCCAATTATTTTTCTCAGGAAAAGCAGCAGTTGCCCAAAATTCCTGACGAAATTGACCAATCAATTGAAACAATATCCTATGTTTTGATAGATGGTCAGCTTGCAGGTTTCATTACCTTAGCCGACACCATAAGGGAAACAGCTGCAGAAGCCATTGCGCAACTAAAAAGTATGAACATAAAGTCTTATTTGCTTACTGGAGACAATGAAAAGATTGCTGCTACAGTAGCTGCTAAATTAAAGATGGATGGATATTTTGCCAATGTATTACCACACGAAAAACTAGAGAAAATAAAGGAATTCCAGCAAAAAGGAGAAATGGTAGCAATGACAGGTGATGGGGTAAATGATGCACCAGCCTTAGCACAAGCAGATGTAGGTATTGCAGTAGGTAGTGGCACAGATGTAGCTGCGGAAACTGCGGATATAATTTTAGTTAACAGCGACCCTAAAGACGTAGTGCAAATGATTCAATTTGGAAGAAAGACGTATAGTAAGATGATACAGAACCTTGCGTGGGCAGTGGGGTACAACGTCATTGCAATTCCATTAGCCGCTGGGGTGCTTTATCCAACTTTCATGTTAAGTCCTGCAATGGGTGCGGTGTTAATGAGTTTAAGTACCGTGATCGTTGCTATCAATGCAAAAATGCTGAAGTTGAAATAAGTAAAAGAATTGAAATGACTATTACTTTCTAATGAAAGCAAGAATGAATATGGATTTAATGCTGACAGACAAAAAATAAACATTACTCCTTCTTATGGGCGACGTAGACTAAACTTTGCCGGTCAACAATCTATTATTTACCGGGTGCTTTTAATTATTAAATACTTCTAACCAGGTAGGCAATCAGTAATAAGCTCATTATAAAAATAACAGCTATAAGGACAGTGATGAGCAATGAAGAATTTTGAAATCGGTTCTCAGTTATTTGTTTTTCTGTTTTTTTATACCGCAGGAATGCCATGATAGAAGTGATGGCTCCAATGGCCACTAAAGTAATGCCCATAATACCTGAATAACTGTTATGGTTTATGGTGGCTTCTTTGCCCAACAGCATGGAAAGCTGCTTAACGAATAAAGAAAATTTTACTACTACAAAACCAAATGCCATAATTCCGATACTGGTTCTTACCCAGGCTAAAAAGGTGCGTTCGTTTGCCAGGTGATCGGTAGTGTTTTTTTGTATCGGCTCTCCCATAATATTTCGTTACAGAGGAATGGAAAATCCAAATTTTTTGAAAATGGATTGTGCTTCCTTGCTTACCAGAAAGTTGAGGAAATGCTGCGCTGCTTCTTTGTGTGGTGCCTCTTTTAAAATCCCCGCCTCGGTTATGGATACTTTATTAAATGCATCAGCTATAGCCACCTTATCTACCGGATGGCCAATACTTTTTTGATAGTCTATTTCCGTTTCCCATACCGGGGCAACATCACTTTGTTTGTATAGAATTCGCATGGGAGATTGCCGGTGATGAATTTGCGTAATAAAGGTGCTGCCATCTTTAACCTTATCTACCATTATAGCATGGTACAATCCGTCGCCACCTGCCTTTTTGTAAGTTTCTTCTATTGATTCCCCTATGCCTTCAATTTTTTTATCCGGCATGCTGATGCGAATATTTTTTGCCTTTAGATCCTGCAGCCCTTTTATGTTTTTCGGATTGCCTTTAGCCACCATCAGGGCAAGTTTGTTTGCGGAATAAGCCACTACTTTTTCAAACAATCCGGCATTGGCAGCTACACCCTTTTTTC
The DNA here is from genome assembly GCA_039921625.1 of Chitinophagaceae bacterium. GTDB lineage: Bacteria > Bacteroidota > Bacteroidia > Chitinophagales > Chitinophagaceae > Flavisolibacter. Next base: position 4,639 of record JBDSBL010000048.1, on the reverse strand, counting down.
CAGCGGTGTAAATGTCAGGCTTATAAGAAAGACGCATATTGCCAATGACCAAGGAACCTGTTTTTATTTGTTGCATCAGAAGCCCTGGCGGTAATGTTTCTACCAATATGCGTTCGTATTGCGGGTATTCTTTTTTAAAGGCAGCAAGTAAATCATCCACAACCATAAACTGGTTACCGCCCATAAATACTACTAACTGCGGATCGGTAATATCGCCATGAATATCCGGTACATTATCAATGCCCTTAATAGTAAAATTGACTCCGGATGTAGGTGGTTTATTCCACGGTGGATCGAAACGGTTTTGTTGTGCCCCAGCAATTTGTATCATAAAAAAAAGTAACAGCGTACTAATAAACGTTTGCTTTTTCATGAACACTTTTTTTAATTTATGGATGCATTACAGCCCATCCTTGACACTGCCTTATGATCACTTCCCCATTGCCGGTGGGTACATAGCCAATGAAACTCCACAACTCTTTTTTATCAATTTTTCTTTCCTTCATTGTATTGAGGCATTGGGCTAAAATCACTCCTTTTAATTGCAGGGCCGTCAATAAACTATCGTAGTGATTGGTAGTTTTAAAAACTTCTACGCCATCTCCAAAAGCCACTAATTCAATTTCAATTTTTCCTTTTAGTCGCGGGTCTTCCAAAGTATTTTTTATGTTGCGCAGCGTGCTTTTAATTTTTTTAGCACTACTGTCATTAAGGTAATAGATCGCTTTATAGGTTTTTAAATTTGCTTCCGCTCCTTCAAAATTGGCTGACGTGCTTTGACCAAAAGATGATAGTCCGGTAAGTAATAAAGTTGAAAGTAGGATGAATGTATATTTCATTATTTCACTTTTAGTTTGTGATGTCCATTATGTTATTTAAACTCTTTAACAGCTTCGCCTAAATCAAAAATTTGCACGGCACCATTTAAGGTAGCATGTATGAGTGAACTGCCGACAGCACTGCGGTAACCTCCGGCACAATGTACCACTACCGGCTTGTTCGTTGGAATTTCATTTACCCTGTTTCTTAATTCTCCTAATGGAATAGAAAGGCTGTTTTCGAAAATAACATCGTGTGCTACTTCCGATTTATTGCGAACATCTACGATGGTATAATCTTCCTTTTGCTGTTTAAATTTGGCTACATCTATTTGTCCTTCTTTCACGTCACCACCATCAATTATGATCGTTTCTTCTATTGCCCGTTCATACCCGATGGAGGCTACTCTTATCAGCATTCGTTGCAACTGAGCTTCATCTTTTGCCGCAATATAAAAAGGCTCTTCCGGTTTAATAATGCTTCCCAGCCAGGTCTCAAATTTTCCGTTCTCTTGTATGTTTACCGAATGAGGTAAGTGGCCTTTTTTAAAATCATTCTCTGCTCTTACATCTACCACCCACAATTCATTATTAAGGGGGGCAGTTGCAGCGCCTTTTTTAATGGTAGCAATACTTTCCATCATGGCTGGTGCTCCTTTTTTATTTAAGGCAACATCGTACGGAAAGTAAGCAGGAACTGTAGGCTGATCAGCTAAGAGGTAGGTCACAAATTCTTCTGTACTTGCTTCCTGCAGGCTCCAGTTGGTTTGTTTTTCATTGCCTATGGTGGACGTACTTTCCTTACTTAAGTTTTTGCCACACAAAGTACCGGCACCGTGCGCCGGATACACTATCACGTCATCGTTAAGTTTCGCCAATTTTTGGCGCAGCGAATAATACATTTGTTTCGCCAGGTCTTCTTTTTTAGCTTTTATATTACCTACATCTTCTCGCAAATCGGGCCTTCCGCAATCTCCAATAAATAAAGTATCACCAGTGAAAACAGCTTTTTGTTTGCCTTCATGCTCCAGCAAAATGGAGATGCTATCTGGCGAATGCCCAGGTGTATTATATGCAGTCAACTTTATTTTACCCAATGTAATGACTTCCCCTTCATCAAAGGTTTTATGTGGATAGGCTGCATTTACCAATTGGCTGGCATATATGATGGCCCCGGTTGTTTCGTGCAGTTCCAGGTGGCTACTTACAAAATCAGCATGAGGGTGCGTTTCAATCACACCAACAATAGTTGCCTCGTTATCTTTAGCAAAATCAATATAGGGCGTTACATTTCGGGCAGGGTCTATTAGGATTATTTGCTTTTCGCAATCGCTCAATATAGCATAACTATAGTGCGACAGGTTCTTATCTTCAAATTGTTTTATTACCATACTTACTTTTTTTCGCAGCTTTATAATAGTGCAAATTTAGTTCTACTTCACAATTTATTTAGTGACTGATGTCACATAGGTACGGTCCGTCTTTTGCAATGGTTATTGCAAAAAAGTATATGTCTATAAAAAGAAATATGGGAACACTTGACCGCATTATTCGTCCTACGCTAGCAGTAGCAATTATTGCTGCCTATGCATTGGGAAAAATAAAAGGAAACGCTGCTAAAGGGCTGCTGGTACTTTCAGGTATATTTCTGGCAACAAGTACTGTTGGTTATTGCCCTGCCTATGCAGTAGTTGGTATCGATACAATTGAAGGAGAATAGTGAAGTGAAATGGCATTTGTTCCTTTGTTCACCTCCTTGGGTCAATCCTTTGTACTCTTGTTTATTATGTTGACAAAAACTTCAATAAAAAAGCTTCCATTACAGGAAGCCTTTTTTATTGTCTATATTTTATTTAAACATTTGTCGATATTCACCGGTATCGTAATCTTCTGCGTCATTGTTTTGCTTAATCAACTTACCATTATCATCGATTCTTAAACTTGCAGATTTACCATCATTCTGCCAATGGGGTAAAGGCACCAACTGCTTAAATAATATGATAAGCATAATCTTGTTCCATGCTATAGTTTAATGAGGCAACCTTTCCCTGAAATATCCATATACCCATGTGCCTGCAACCGCACTTAAAATGACGACAAAAACTACGAATGCACCTGTGCCAATTTGAGCAAATAATGGTCCCGGACAAGCTCCTGTTAATGCCCATCCTAAACCAAAGGTGATGCCACCAATAATTTGTCCTTTATTGAATTTTTTTGGGTGAAATACAATGGGCTCACCATAAATGGTTTTGATCTTAAACTTTTTAATCAGGGCGACGGATATCATTCCTACTACTACTGCTGTGCCTATTACACCATACATGTGAAAGCTTTGCAGGCGAAACATTTCCTGTATTCTGAACCATGAAATAACTTCTGCTTTTACGAATACAATTCCGAAAATGATACCGACTACGGTATACTTGAAATTATACCACCATGGGTGTTTTAATATTGTTTCATTCACACACATTGTATCCAAACTGCGCACTTCGTAATCAGTAATTTGACCACCCTTTTCTGTAGAGATCCCGGAGGAATTAAATTGTAAATCTTTTATAGATGCCATTTCTTATTGTGATATTTTGTATTGGAAGAAAGATGAATAATGTGATGTAGTAAAAGTGAGTGACACAAGGATGTCGAATAAAGTTCTACTGCTTGTGACCAAAAAAAATTTGATCAATCATTATAATTGAAGGATATAAGGCAACAGCAGGTTTGCCATAATAAACCAGCCTACCATAAAACTAATAGTTGCAATAAGTGATGGAACCTGCAAATCGCTTAGCCCCATAATAGCATGACCACTGGTGCAGCCGCCTGCATAACGTGATCCAAAGCCTACTAAAAATCCGCCGCCTACCAGCATGACTAAACCCCTTACGGTGAAAAGGGAAGAAAAGGTGAATAATTGTGTAGGAACCATGTTGCTGTAATCGTTGATTCCATAAGTTGACAGCTCGGCGGCTAACTTTGGATTCACCACAATATCAGCTGGATTATTAAGTAAGGTGACTGCGATAATGGCGCCTAATAAAATGCCTCCGACAAAAAAGAAATTCCAGATTTCTTTCTTCCAATCGTATTTAAAAAATTGGATGTCTGCCGGAAAACAGGCAGCACACGCATGACGAAGATTGGCAGATAAACCAAAGTGTTTGTTACCTAGTATAAGTAAAGCAGGTACGATCAGGCCAATGATTGCGCCGGCTACATACCATGCCCAGGGTTGTTTTAAATACTCTATCATGCTTAATAATTTACTGCAAATTTAAAATAAAGAGATGTGCCCTTTAGTGACAGATGTCACATTTATTGATTAAAATTATTTGACGATTATACAAATTCATAATCTACACCATAAACCTGTGTAAGCATGGTGGATGGCGCATCCAATATGATGGCATTGCCTTCCGGCGTTGGCGTAACGGGTGAATTTTTAGCCAAATATTCCTTCATTACTTCGTGTAATGTATAGGGCGTATTGGTGCCTTGTTTTACGTTTGATATGCGGCAGAGCATGGTGTCGGGATCGCCTTCGCGTTCACATGCGCTCACTACATACAGCTTGTCTGCATCCAGCTTTTGCCCGTTCACTTCCACTGACTGTACCCGCTTACCCATTTCTTCAAAGGCTTTAAACTCCACCTTCATTCCTTTAAACTTTACTACCCATCCCCCAAGGCGGTTTGAAGCATCTTTTGCAAATACATTATTCAATTCTTTTTCTAACCAATCACTCAATTGTTTGCCAGAAATTTTCGCTGTTCTTACCGTGCTATCTACCGGCAACATATCGAAAATATAACCCTCTG
>JBDSBL010000047.1:0-6270 GCA_039921625.1 Chitinophagaceae bacterium | reverse complement strand
ACCAGAAAATCCTTATCTCCGGGGGTTAATGCATCTCCGGTTTTAAAAACTTCTGCAGTAATTTTTATAAGAAATGATTTAAGAATTCCTTCGTTCCATTTCAAAAAAGTCTGGTGTAATAAATGGTTATCATAGCCCGCACCACGGCGCAAGAGATCATACACTTCACTGATCATTTGCATCATGGCATATTCAATTCCATTGTGCACCATTTTTACATAATGGCCGGCAGCGCCGTGCCCCATATAGGCTACACAAGGTTCTCCATCATCTGCCTTGGCAGCAATGGCTTCTAAGATGGGCCTCAAATATTCATAGGCTTCTTTATCTCCACCCGGCATCATGCTCGGGCCAATGCGGGCTCCCAGCTCTCCGCCAGATACCCCCATTCCAAAAAAGTGAATGTGTTTGTCTTCCAAATAAGAGATGCGTTGCAGGGTATCTTTATAATAAGAATTACCACCATCTATCACTATGTCTCCATCTTCGAGGAAGGGGAGCAGTGAAGCTATTACATCATCAACCGGTTTGCCGGCAGGTACCAGCATCATCATTTTTCGTGGCTTTTTTAGCGAGGTTACCATCTCTGCTAACGTGCTCACTCCTTTTATTATAGTGTCTTTATTTGCTGCCTTTTCCAGGGCGGCTCCTCTTTCCGGTTTCAGATCAAAACCTATAGCAGCAAAGCCATGGTCTGCTACATTGAGCAAGAGATTGCTACCCATTACTCCTAGCCCTATCATTCCAAAATCATATTGTGCATCCATAATTAATGTATTCGTCTTCTAAATCTGTTGTGGTATTTATTTAGGTTATCCGGTGATCCTAATCTTCCTTAACTGGAGGAATCGTTTGTGGTTCTTTACCTCCCCGGTGGCAGGTATAGCAAGTGACCATTAGTTTGGCATCCAGGCTTTTTCTGCTGGTTACATCAAAGTATTTATCGTTGATCTTGTTTGTCATTTTCATCATATTGCGGGCCACTAGTTTGTGCTTGTTGTCATCAGACGGAAAATTCCATTCCTTGCCATCGGCCGTACGTACGTGGCAAAAGTTACATTTTACTCCTAATGAATTAGTGAAATGATGCATCACGCTATCCAATTGATCATGGGTGATGTTTTTAGGAAGAACCTTTAAATTTTTATACTTCGGGTCATCTTTTGTAAAAGAAAAAGACATCAGAATCATTAACCCAAAGGCTGCTATTACTAAAGCTGATTGTTTCATTTTTGCAATAATATTTCATTGAATTTATGCAAAAAGTACGCCTGATGGTGCAACAAGATTTTTTGAAAAGGGCTATCGTTAATTTTGATTTATAAAAAATTGATTTTATGGATAACCTAGTTAATGAGTTTAATGAATACCGGGAGAAAATGAATGAGGTGATCTTAAGTAAAAATAACCTGGTGATGAAGCGGCTTTGGAATTTGGATACCAATACCTACGAAGAGGGTGCGCTGGATAAAAAGACAAAAGAAATGTTGGGACTTGTGGCAAGTATGGTGCTGCGTTGCGATGATTGTATCAAATACCATTTGGGAAAATCCTTTGAACTGGGAATAAACACAGAACAGATGTATGAGCTATTTGCCGTAGCCAATATAGTAGGAGGTACCATTGTGATACCGCATACAAGAAGAGCTGCTGAGTATTGGGAAGCCTTGCAACCTTCGCCTTCCGATGAATAATACGGGAATGTTAAAAGAGCTGCGGACAAAGGCAAGGCCCCTTCATTCTTTGGTGCGCCTTTTATTTTAAAATATCTTTGCCTATTGAAATTTACGTTATGAGTGAAACAGTGGCCCTTCCGAAACCTCTCCTTACGCCCAAAGATTTTGCTACCGATCAAGAGGTACGGTGGTGCCCCGGCTGTGGCGATTATTCAATATTGGCACAGGTGCAAAAAGTATTGCCAACGTTGGGCATTGCCCGGGAAAATATTGCCATCATCTCTGGTATTGGCTGCTCTTCCCGCTTTCCTTATTATATGAACACCTATGGCATGCACTCCATCCATGGGCGGGCAACGGCCGTTGCCAGTGGGTTAAAAGCGACACGCCCAGAACTTAGTGTATGGATTGTAACGGGTGATGGTGATGGATTGAGCATTGGAGGCAACCACATGATTCACCTGCTGCGTCGCAATTTCAATGTAAATATTCTTTTGTTTAATAACCAGATTTACGGCTTGACCAAAGGACAATACTCACCAACTTCTGAAGAAAATAAAATAACAAAATCAACGCCGTATGGCAGCCTCGATCATCCATTTAATCCACTGGCCCTGGCGATGGGCGCCGATGCTACTTTTGTGGCCCGCACCATGGACCGTGATGTAAAACATTTGCAGGCCATGTTGCTCCGGGCTAATGCACACCATGGTACTTCTTTCCTGGAAATATATCAGAACTGCAACATTTTTAATGATGGTGCTTTTGAGATTTTTACTGAGAAAACTTCGAAGGCTAATGAATCTATGTTTTTAGAAAATGGGCAGCCACTTTTGTTTGGTGCAGAAAAAGATAAAGGCATTCGGCTGGATGGATACAAACCACAAGTAGTATCCCTTGCAGATGGTTTTAGCGCTGATGATCTTTGGGTACATGATGAAGCTGATTTGTTCAAAGCACAAATACTAACCCGCATATTTGACGATCCAAAAGAAGCTCATCACCTGCCGCGGCCGTTTGGTGTTTTTTACCAGGCCATTCGCCCATGCTATGAAGACATGATGGCCATGCAATTGGAAGAAGCTGCTGCAAAAAAGCCAGCTGATTTGGATAAATTATTGAAAGGAAGAGAAGTGTGGACGATTGCCTAAAGAATAAAGATTTGATTAATATAGTAAGAGAGTTAAGGTCACCAAATTAGCAGTTTTTATCAGTGGATATTTCTATCTTTTTGTGAGAAGATGAATAGAATTACGGGTGCCAAAACGGAGCGTCGCAACCGTTGCTTCCTAGTCATTCAGCCGCCGGAAAACTAATCTCATTCAACATCATTGCTGCTTCCATTATACTATTACTCCTTCCGCATTTGCCAGATAACGTTGGTCAATTAGGGCTCCCAATCCAGGGATATCCGGCAACTCCATGACTCCTTTTTCTTTGTATACTAATCCTCCCAAAACCGGGTCTTCTGTGTACATCAATGGAGTATCAAAATCACAATGTTCTATGGCTTTATTGCATAGCGCCAAATGAGCTGCTGCCGTCATGCCGAGGCGGGACTCCATAAAGCCTCCTACTTGTAACTGTATATTAGCGGCCGCTCCCAGTTGCGCCATTTTTAATCCTTTGTGTAAGCCACCTGATTTTCCTAATTTAATGTTGATCATAGAGCAGGCTTTTAATGCTATCAATCGCTCTGCATCATGTTCGTCACCGCAACATTCATCTGCCATGATGGGAATGGGCGATGCGGCAGATACTTTGCTTAATTCCATAAATCGCCAACGGGCAATGGGCTCTTCACAATGCTCAATATTAAATGGTGCCAACGCATTTAAAACGGCAATGGCATTGTCGGCTGTATCCCATCCCTGGTTGGCATCTATGCGCAGGGAATGCTCCATTCCAATGCCTTCGCGAATAGCTTTTATACGGGCCACATCTTTTTCCAAACCTTCTCCCAGCTTTACTTTTATAGCCGGAAAACCTTGTTGTTGAAATTTTATTGCATCCCGTTTCATCTTTTCCGGTTCGCCAATACTTATCGTCATATCTGTTACCAACACCTTATCTTTTTGGCCACCTAAAAATTGGTACAACGGTAGACCGGCATGTTGTGCCGCAACATCATGCAAGGCAATATCAAACGCACTTTTGATACTATTGTTGGCATAGATAATACGATCCATCAGCGCAATGCTACCTGCTATATCCAATGCATTTTTTCCTTTTAACGCTTTTGCAAAATACTGGCCCACCACAAAACAGGTATCCACGCTTTCGCCATTGATGGTAAGGTACGGACTGCACTCACCATAGCCGGCACAGCCATCTTCTGTGCGTATGATAACCACTATATTTTGAACCGCTTCTATGGGTCCGAGGGAGATAACAAAAGGTTCTTTAAGAGAAATAAAAAGCTTGTATAATTCTACTGATTGTATAATTGCTGTGCCTGCCATTAAAAAAAATTTAAGTGATAAAGTTAAAAGGTTATTAATCCCCACCCTCTTCTTAAATTAAGCATGGTTTGTGATTTCAGATTGTTTTTTGCGTATGAAATATATTCTTTTCTTTTTGCCTCTTTTTCTTTTAGCAGCGGCTTGCAACAAACAGATAAAAGAATTGCCGCAACCTACTGATACAGGTGCCAATATTTTTGGGGCCAAGGTAGATAGCATGCTGTGGGCACCAAAAGGTTTTGGCCTTGCGGCTACGGCTCCTGTCTTGGAAGCACGCTATGGGGAAGGAAGATCGGTGGTGATCAATGCCCGCAACTTTGCCAAGGAACCTACTGAAACTGAATTTGAAATTTATCTTTATAATGTAACTGCTCCCGGCACTTATTATTTAAATACCAATACGGGAATTTATCCAAACCAGCACGCAAACTATGCCTATTACATTGAGCGTAAAATAAGCCCGGTGAATGAATGGATGACCACTAGTGTTTATACCGGAACGGTAACTATCACAAAGGCAGATACAATGGCCCGCATTGTGGCAGGAACTTTTCAATTTAATGCCATCAACAGGTATGGAACTCCTAAAGCAATTTCGGTAACCGAAGGAAGGTTTGACATAAAAATTCCTTAGTCAAAAAGAATGCGAACACCACCGCTAAGTAATAACATTTTGGGAATTTTGTTATTGTATAAATAAGGTGATGGAAAATTGGAGGCAGGGATCCAGGTACGTAATTCTCCATAAAAATATATGCTGGGACCAATGGGAATTTCTCCCCCGAGGCCTAAGTCAACGGTTAACCTTTTTACGTTACCAGTGCCGGATGATAGGGTGGGTAGCAGTTTGTAAGAAAGGGTATCTATAGTTTTATTAAAAGTATTTTCCACCTTCACTGTCAACAGCCCGAAACCTGCGGTAGAATAGAGTCCCCAGGTTTGCTCCTCATTACTACCTCCCCGGAAATAATGTTTCCAGCCTAAAGAAATTTGCGACAATTTAATTTTGGAAGTAGCCGAAAAAGAAATCTTTTGAGGAAAGGTGGTCGCATTGTTGGCTATGGCTGTTATATTGTTTTTAACCTTGCCTCCGGTATGGTATGAAATCAACGCATAGCCGGTTTCTTTTTTAGAAATATGAAGTTGGTAATATACCGTTTGCCCAATAGTAGTGAAGGCTTCGTCCTTTGTAAAATTGTGCAGCAGGTTTAGGTCCGTAGCAATGCTGAAAGTATATTGTGCCGAACCGTGCAGGCCGGCAATAATAAGGAATGAGAACAGGAATAACTTTTTCAGGATGCAATACATAAAGGGTTAAAGATAAAGGCAAATAAAAAGCCATCCATTTATAACGGATGGCTTTTTAAAAAGTGACAACTCTTTATTTTTTCAAACTTAATTCTTTAATGATGTTTTGTGCACCACCCAATTTATCAACACACCAAAGAACAAACCGAATGTCCACGCAAATGGTACGATTAAGATCTTTGTCAAAAGCAAGTTTGTGACTTAACGCTTCGTAATTGCCATCAAATGCAAGCCCTATCAACTCACCATTGCCATTGATCACCGGCGAGCCACTGTTGCCTCCGGTAATATCATTGGTAGTAATAAAGCAGGTAACCAAATCACCGGTACGTGCATCTTTATATTGCCCGAAATCTTTAGCACGAGCCTCTTTTAAAAATGCATCCGGCAAATCAAATTCATAATCACCGGGAACATATTTTGCAAGCATGCCCTTCATGGTGGTTACATAATCGTAATGCACGGCATCTCTCGGATTGTAAGAAGCTACTTTGCCATAGCTTACCCGCATAGTAAAGGTGGCATCCGGGTACATTATCTTGCCTGGATTTTGCTCCATTACACCTTTTAAATAAAGCCTGCCCCACTCATTATTTTTGGTAACAAATTGCTGGTACAACGGCAGGTATCTTCCTTGATAATTTTTTGCGAAAGTGCTCGCTAAATTATAGGCAAGGTCTTGTTGCAGCAGGTTCGCATCCGGATTATTGACAAAGGTTGCCCATTTATTATTGTCAAAGATCATGGTGTTGTTAAAGATCGCTTCAGCATATTTTTGATACGTACCGGCCTTATCCAAAGCTCCATACTCATTGCGGATGGCA
>JBDSBL010000046.1:0-9232 GCA_039921625.1 Chitinophagaceae bacterium | reverse complement strand
AGAACCATCATCTATCACCAATACATGAAAGTCTTGTTGCAGACTTTCTACGGCCTGTATTATTTTTTCAATATTCTCCTTTTCGTTGTAGGTGGGTATGATAACGAGCTTTTCCACAAGAAGTATAAACTATTGTTCTTTAAAACTTTTTCAGCATGATCCGGGTATACAGTTCACTCAACTTTTGCTTTGTATTCATTGGAAATTCTCCCTTCATCATCCAATCATAATATTGCGGTTCTGCTTTCAACACATCAGCCACCGGACGCCCTTTGTGTTTTCCAAAATTGAATACTTCAACTCCTTTTTCATTAAAAATAAACCGGCGTGCAAAGTCAATGACATTGTCTTCACCAATTGATTTAAGAACGGAATCAATAGAAGTTCCTAATTGAGGATAACGCACTAATTGAGCAGAAAGTATTTCTTCTGTAGCTGCTGCATCTACGTCCGCTCCGTGAGCTCCCTCTAGTGTTTTATTGCAATAAAAACGGTAAGCCGCTGTCAGGGTTCGCTGCTCCATTTGGTGAAATATTTTTTGCACATCTACCACCTTGCGGCCCTTCATGTCAAACTCTATTCCAGCCCGGATAAATTCTTCTACCAACATAGGAATATCTAACCGGTATGCATTGTAACAAGCCAGATCACAACCATCAAGAAATTGCTTTAGCTCAGGCGCTACTTGCTTAAATACCGGCGCATCTTTCACCATTTCATCGTTGATCCCATGAATATCGACACACAACTGCGGAATGGGAATTTGCGGATTAATCAACTTTCGTTTCTTCGTCCGACTTCCATCCGGTAAAATTTTCAGAATAGCGATTTCAACAATACGATCTGTGGTTACATTGGCACCCGTAGCCTCTATATCAATGAAGGAAATCGGTTTGGTTAATTGAAGCATTATTAAGAGTAAAGAGTTTAAAGATAAGGTTTGCTATTTTTTTATATTGGGATAAATTACGGTTAGGTTTTAATAAGGCTGTTGGCGAAAGCTCCAGTGTCCAATCCATCATAATTTCCTGAGCTCATAAACACTAGTACACTGTTTTCATAATTGTTTTGGTGCAGCCAACTTTCCAATTCTTCTTTTTTATTAAATACCTGGAGATTCTTTTTTGCAAAACCTTTGACTACCACCTCTTTTGGCAAGGGTGGCATTTGTTTTAGTTCTAATGCATGATTGGAATAAAAAACCGCAGCTTCATCGGCTGGGTCTAAAGCTCCTGCGTATTCTTTCATAAAAGCTTCATTAAGGCTGCTAAAAGTGTGCAACTCAAGAATAGCAAAAACTCTTTTGTCTGGAAATTGATGTTTTACCGCCTCTATGGTTGCTTTTACTTTAGAGGGAGCATGTGCAAAATCGCGGTAGGCCACTATTCCGTTGCCTTGGGCCAAAACCTCAAGCCGCTTGGAGGCTCCTGTAAAAGAACTGATGGCAGTTGTAAACTGTAATGGAGAAACATCTAATTGCTTACACACAAGCCAAGCTGCTTGCATGTTTAAGAGATTGTGGTTACCAAATACTTTTATATCCGTAACCTGCCCCTCTATTGTTACTTCTGTCTTGCCATCTTTTATAGTATGCGTTGGCACATTATATGGATGGTACGATATATCGCTTCTATTATTATCCTGCACAAGGTCCCTCAACACTGCATCACTTTCATTGTAGATAAGGTGGCCTCCAGACTCTATTTTTTGAATAAAAATTTGGAATTGCTCCAGATAATTTTCAAAGGTTGGAAAGATATTGATATGGTCCCAGGCAATGCCGGTGAGCACCGCAATATGCGGAAAAAGAAAATGAAACTTGGGCCTTCTTTCTATAGTAGAGGCAGGATATTCATCTCCTTCGCAAATGATAAAAGGTGCATCCGTACTATTTACTGATTGGTCAAAACCTTCCAACCTTGCGCCCACGAGATAATCAAACTTTTTACCAGCATTTTTTAATACATGCATGATCATAGCCGTGGTGGTAGTTTTGCCATGGCTACCTCCTATTACTACCCTCGTTTTATCGATGCTTTCTTTATAAATATATTCCGGAAAAGAATAAGTTGGAATTTGCAACTCTTTTGCCTGTAGCAATTCCGGATTGTCCCCTTTGGCATGCATACCCAATATAATGGCATCGAGAGATGAAGTGATTTGATCCGGAAACCAACCAATTTGAAGAGGTAAAATATTTTCCTTTGCCAGGTTGGTACGTGCAGGTTCAAAAATTTCATCATCACTACCAGTAATCTCATAACCCTTTCTTTTCAAGGCAATGGCCAATTGATGCATCACGCTGCCCCCTATTGATATAAAGTGAATTTTCATTTATATTTACAAAATAATCCAGCAAAGTAAACCGTTTTACGACAAACAATTTTACGTTATGAAAAACAAATTAATCGCCCTAACCTTACTCATCGTAGCTATCGTATCTTTTTCTTCCTGCGCTTCATCCAAATACGGATGCCCGGCCACACAAGGCACTCACGGCGGAAAATTCAGAAGCTGATAAAAATAGAATTATGGAGTGGATAAAATTGACCAGCGAAGAAGGTATCAATACCATTATAGAAAAATCGAAAGAACAACCTCAGGTGATCTTTAAACACAGTACCCGTTGTTCTATAAGTTCTGTAGCTCTCCAAAGAGTGGAACGAGCCAAACAACCGGAAGGCATTGATTTCTATTTCCTTGATCTCCTGGCGTACCGCACCCTATCTAGCAAAGTGGAATCTGCATTTAATGTGCCGCATGAATCTCCTCAGGTATTAGTAATAAAAGATGGAAAATGCGTGTACACCGACAGCCATATGGGAATCTCTATGAACGACATAGAAGCGGAAGCAAAAATGGCTTAATCACATCTTTTATTGTTATCTATTCACCTACACCGGAAAAATATTTTCGCCGCATTGAGCGGGACGTATTTCCGTAATAAGTAAGGGTCCAGCTATCGTTTGCAATTAAGTGAGATCTGTCCACTGCGTTGTCTGGTTTGAAAGTAAGTGATTCGCGAAAAGCATAATGGGAATACAGCCGCATAAATTCTCCTAAATATATATCTGCTACTTTCTGGTTGCCGCGAATCACAATCATATTCTCATCATTAGTAGTAGTGCTTGCATCACTAAAGTTGGCAGACCCGGTAATAACAATTGGCTTTTCTCCTAAAGGATCAACCAGCATAAACTTATTATGTATGAAGGGAACCCGAGGCCCTTTTATGATGCTGTACATTTCTGCCAGCCAACGGTCAAAAGCATTTATTTTAATATTGTTTCCTACTGCTACCACGCAATTGGGCAAGCGGCGCACCCGGTCTATTTCAGCAGCAGAGGCTGCGGTGGTCCCTTTTTTATCCATGAGGGCAATCCGCAATACATTGTCCAACTGATCATACACTTTTAAAAATGACCCATTCATTCCAAAAGCAAAGGTCATAAATAATGCTGCACTCGCAGAGCCTGCTAGCTCGCTATACCAATTTAAAAAAGCAGGTCCTTTGTGTGGAGAAAAAACAGGAAAAGTTTCGGGAAATAGATCAGTGGCCTGAGGCAGCGGATTATTTATGTCCATCCATTTTTTTAAAGAAGGGCCATCCACATCTGCTTCCAATTGGAGCCAATACTTGTAATAGCTTTCCGCTACCGCTGCATCACGAACAATGTGCCCAACATTGGAATGGCCAAAAATTCCATTTTCTGATATGTTGGTAGATCCTGTCCATACTTCTACCGGCTTTTTATTGCGAAGCAAAATGAAGAATTTGTTGTGCGCAATTTTCAAAGTATTCTTGCGTGGCTTGCAAAAAGAACCTATGCCCGCCAGGTTGATCGCCTTTTCATTTTCTACTTTGGTTACATCATCGTAAGCATGATAAATGATGGACAAAGACGCACCTGTTGCTTTTGCTTTTTTCAGTAATTCAAGAATAGGAGAATACTCAAATTCATAAACGGCACCAAGAAGAGTGTACGTTTTATTTTTTGCTTTCGCAATGAATTCTTCCATAGCCTCCGCCAACCCTCTTGATAACCAATTGTACGCAGGCGCACCAATCTCGCTGGGTTTTTTATTTTGAAACCGACGGGCATATTCCTGAGAAGCCGCTGCCCCTCTATTAAAAAATACAGCATGTGTATTATTTACTTCTGATTCAGTAGTAATGGAAATAAGTACTGTTTCTGTTTCTTGCAAGGTGGTGGGAGTTCCACGCAAAGCAATTATTTTATACTTGTATTTACTCCCGGGTTTTACGCTGTAATCTGCCCATTGAAAGGTTTGAAAAGGATGATCCCGACTGGAAAAATTTTGCCCGATGTTATCTTTAGGATCGGTTGCTGCAAAGGTTTTCATGCCCCTCATCCAAATGACCTCTCCACTTTGAACATCGGTTCTTTGTACAGCAAATCCTAATAGTTTGGAGGTTTTGTTTTTAGGTAAATTAAGACCCATTAATACCACATAAGAACCTGCTACCATCTGTACCGTCAGGTCTCCGGCTTTGCCCGTCTTTCTCATTGTTTTGGTTTTTTAGTACTCTTTTTCTCTAAACCTAATTTACGATTTTTGTGCTGCATCCTTTCGCAGTTATTACAGAAAATAGAAGTTTCTATTTTATCTAATCTAATAATGAAAAAAACCATAGCCCATATTATGGATTGTAGCGGCTCCTCTAAAATCATTAAATAAATTTCCTTTTATTTTGACTTAATGATAACGCAAAGCGAAGCGCCGGATAAAGTGTATCAAGACCTTCTTCAAAAACATCAAAGAGAACTTTCCATTTTAAAAAAACGACATTCCCTGATTGGTTGGTTTCGGTTAGTTATTGTTTTGATCACTGCGGTATTAGCTTATTTTATTTTTGGCTCCAATGTCTTGTTTGGATATGCAATTATTGCAGTAGGGATTGCGCTTTTCCTCGTTGCTGTAGCCCGTGATGTGACGGTAACGAAAGCGATTCAAAACACGCAGCGGCTCATTGACATTAATAAGGAAGAACTACTGATATTAGGGGATGCCTTTGTACATCGTTACACCGGAGAGGATTTAATACCCGCTCTTCACGACTATGCAAACGATCTGGATATTTTTGGAAAAGCATCTTTATTTCAATGGCTAAACCGCTGCAATAGTGAGCAGGCAAAGGAACTTTTGGCAAATGGATTATTAAAACCCTTGCCGGTGGCTGCAATTATTGAAAGACAAAATGCAGTGAAAGAATTGACACCATTGGTGGAATGGAGGCAGCAACTGCAAGCTTACTCACTCCTGCAACCTATTGCAAAAAATACACAAAGAAGAGCAGAAAGTTGGCTGTTAGAAAAAGAAGCTCCCTTTGAAAATAAAGCCTGGGAATACATAGTACCTATTTACACAATTATTACCCTGACAACTTTAGTACTTACTATTATCGGGATTATTCCATTACCCATTTTTTCTCCCCTATTTCTTATCTACTTTTTTATATCCGGATCTTTTAGCAAAAAAGCAGGAGGGGCCACTGTTTTACTCGATAGAATTGTAGCTGATGTAGAAACTATTTATGAATTAATGCAATGGATAGAAAATAGAAAATTCCAATCGCCCTTGCTCGTCCGGTTAGTAGATAACGGAAAAGTATCCGGCGAAAATGCAAGCCATCAAATTAAGAATTTAAAAACCCTTCTTGGCCGGTTTGACATCCGGCATAATATCCTCGTCTTCTTTTTGCTCAATAGTTTTTCGCTATGGGATGTGCGGCAACTAAGAGCCTTAAATAAATGGAAGAAAAAAAACAAATTGAAATTAACGGACTGGTATGAAACCATTGCCCAGTTTGAAGTTATCAACAGCCTGGCAGCTGCACATTTTAATAAACCTGGTTGGTGTTTTCCGCAATTTTCTGAAGATTATTTTATGCTGAAAGCAGAAAATTTAGGTCATCCCCTGATACCGGAAAATAAAAAAGTAACGTCTTCTTTTACAATAAATGGGCCTGCTAAAATTGGCCTAGTCACCGGATCAAACATGGCGGGCAAAAGCACCTTTCTTAGAAGCTTGGGCACCAATATAATACTGGCTCAATTAGGTGCGCCGGTAAGTGCGAGTTCGTTTTTATTATCTCCGGTAAAGATAATGAGTAGCATGCGGATAGCGGATAACCTGGCAGAAAACACCTCTACTTTTTATGCAGAATTGAAAAAGCTTAAAACTATAATAGAAGCTGTAAACAGACACGAACGCGTTTTTATTTTGTTGGATGAAATCCTTAGAGGTACTAATTCGCTTGACCGCCACACCGGCTCCAATGCACTTATCAAACAATTGATAAAAGAAAAGGCCGTGGCTGTAATTGCTACCCATGATCTGGAACTGGCGTCGATGGAAGAAAGCTTTCCAGCCGCTATTGAAAATTATCATTTTGATGTGCAGGTTGCCGGTGAAGAATTGTTTTTTGATTATAAATTAAAAGAAGGAGTTTGTACAAGTTTGAATGCCTCTATCCTGATGAAGAAAATTGGAATAGACCTGGAATAAATAATTTCTTCACTATCAGTTAGTATATTCACAAAGCCACCAATTGCTTCTATTAAAAATTTGTACTGCCATGCAGTTTGAAAAAGTTTATAGTTTTTTAATTCAGAAACTAGAGGAAGAATTATCAAAAGAACTTACCTACCATAAAGCCGATCACACCAAAGAAGTGGTGGCAGCCACAAAACGCCTTGCTATAGCAGAAAAAATTGAAGGTGATGACTACACATACTTATTAACGGCAGCTCTATTTCATGATGCCGGTTTTTTAGAAGGCTATGACAATCATGAAATGCTTTCCTGCCAAATGACAAGAACTACCCTTCCCGAATATGAATATTCAACGGAAGATATTGAAGCTATTTGCAAGTTGATAATGGCAACAAAAATTCCGCAACGGCCTACGGGTAAATTAGAGAAAATCCTCTGCGACGCTGATCTGTACTACTTAGGCACAGATCAATACCTTCCTACATCGGAACAATTGTTTATTGAATTAAACAATAAAGGAGAAAAAATAAAATGGGAAGAATGGGAAAAAAAGCAGGTTATTTTTTTAAGAACACACAAGTATTTTACTAAGACGGCATTGCAGGAATTAACGCTTGAAAAATCCAAAAATCTTAGGTTGTACACTACAAAAAATGAAAATAACCACAGCAAAAAGTATCACAATATTATCCCTACTATTAAGGATTATGTTTTAATATTATTTGGTGTATTTTCTGCAGCTTTCGCATTAGAAACCTTATTAGTTCCAGCCAAATTTATAGACGGAGGCATTACCGGTATTGCCCTTTTGTTTACTGCCATATTCAATGTGAATCTTTCAGCCACTATTATTATTTTAAACCTTCCTTTTATCATTGCCAGTTACTATGTAGTGAGCCATCGCTTTGCTTATAAAACTCTTTTCAGCATTCTTTTGCTGGGTGCTACCCTTTATTTATTTGGTCATTTCATTCATATTCCCAGCGTCACTAAAGACCCCATATTGGTAGCTGTTTTTGGTGGATTCTTTTTAGGCCTGGGAAGTGGCCTTGCCATGCGGGGAGGTTGTGTGCTTGATGGTACCGAAGTGCTGGCACTTTATACTTTCCGCAAAACAAGTTTTTCCGTTTCTGAAGTAATTTTTGCAGCAAACATTGTGATCTTTTCAATTGCTGCTTTTCAATTTGGTGTCGAGATATCCATGTATTGTGTGCTTACTTATTTTACAGCATCCAAAACCATTGACTATGTGGTAGAAGGTATTGAAGAATATTATGGGGTTACCATTATTTCTGCAAATAGTGAATTGATCAAAACCAGGCTGGTCAACGAGATGGGCCGAAGCCTGACCATATATAAAGGTGAGCGAGGGTACCTGCCCGGAAGCTATGAAGTAAGTGCTGATGTAGATATTATTTTTACGGTCATCACTCGTTTAGAACTCCGAAGACTTAAAAACTTAATAGAAGAAACGGATAAAAAAGCCTTTGTTTTTGCTAACTCAATAAAAGATGCATCGGGGGGAATACTGAAACACCGGGGTGTGCATTAGTCTTTTTTATCAACTTTACAATTGCTTTACTTTTTTTAAAAGCGTGCCATTCTACCATTCATTATCCATTTGGATAATTAAAAATGATAGGTAAAACTTGCGTCCGGAAAAGGGGCAACAATTTTAGGAGTTTATATATTTAATATTACCTACCTTATTTTGGTGAAAAGGGTTTTCATTTTCTTTTTAATTATAATAAGCTTTGTATTCGTTGCCCATGCGCAGGATGTAACTGGTTTTTGGCGGGGCAGCTTAACGATGCCCGGTGGTTGCTTCCCTATCAATAATATGGAGCTTCAAATCAATACTAATGCGGCATTAATAACTGGTAACTCTTACCATTATTTAGATGCCAACAATTATATTAAAAAATCATTTGACGGCACCTTTGATTCAGCTCAAAAAAAAGTGATTGTGCAGGAAGGAATGGTTACCAATTACCGCATTCCTCAAGCCTGTGTAGTGTGCATTAAAAGATATGAACTTGTTTATAGCAAGGTGGGCAAAGTGGAAACGCTGAGTGGTACCTGGACCGGCAAAATAGCCGGAACAAATCAAAACTGTCAAACAGGTTCCATTACATTATCCAGAATCAAAGAATCCCTTTTTAAAGACCCACCGGAGATAAGAGTAGATACCGGAAAAATAAGATTGGATTTTTATGATAATGGAGAAATTGATGGTGATTCTATCACTGTATTGGTCAATAGAAATGTGGTGTTATCCAATCAAAGGTTGAGCGCAAAGCCAATAACATTATACATCAATATTGATGAAAAGGCACCCTACCAGGAAGTAGAAATGGTGGCAGAAAACTTAGGTACTATTCCGCCTAATACGGCTCTGCTTATAATCACAGCTGGCAAAAATAGATACTCCGTTTTTTTGACTTCAACAGAAACGAAAAGTGCTGCAGTCCGGTTTGTGTACGATAAATCAGAAGCGGCCAGGGAAAGCACTAATCAATAAAAATTATTATTAATTGGTTATCCATTTAAGTGGATGTAGAATAGCAATACTTTTTTTAAATAAGTTTACGTAAACCATAATTGAAAAACGGTCCTACACCACAAACCATTTTCCCTCTTTATCTTTTGCATATCCTAATCCATTACTCATTTCATGCAATTCATTACCATCCTTGGTAAGACCTTTACTTTT
>JBDSBL010000045.1:0-3002 GCA_039921625.1 Chitinophagaceae bacterium | reverse complement strand
CTGACCTCCGCCATTTGGTGTTTTTAAATATGCATTACCAAGGTTTAGCAATATATCAGGATTGGTAGGAGCTGCCTGAGAAGCTTCAGTAAGTTTGGCAATGGCATAGTTTACATCACCAGCCTTTGCTTTACTACTTATTCCTGCTACAGTCGCACGACCAATAGCATTTAATATCATAGGATCATTTCCTTTACGGCCTTTACTTGCTGTAATAGCCGCTTCAAATTCTGCATTAGCTTCCGCAGATTTTCCTTCCATCAATAACAATTGCCCCATACCCACACGGATCAATGGAGCATTACTACTTGCTGCTCCTGCTTTTTGGTACAGTGCGCGGGCAGCGGGTATATCTCCATCGGCAATAAGGGTTTGCCCCAGCCAATAATTTGCTTCAATATTATTAGGATTAGCAGCCAACATTTTTTCAAACTTCGCTTTGGCACCTTGCAACCGTTCAGCATAAAGGTCATTCATACCATCCTGTATTGTCTGTGCAAAAGCTCCAATTGAAAAAAGAGCGCTAAAAAGTAAAATAAATGCTGATTTCTTCATTTCCATTTCTTTTAATTGAGTTATATAGATTTCAAAAAACGTACGCTAGTTTATTTATGCCTTGTTAATGTTTATTCTTTAAGTGTGGCCGCCCTTAAAATAAAATCAAACCTGGCGGGTTGTAAATAAGATCGTTTAAATATAAGCTGTCCTCTTTCACCACTAAGAAACGAGGCAAAGCCGTGGCCTAAACCCTTGTGACTTTCTTTCAATACATATACCAAATCACGTACCATAGGATAAGCTTTTGAGTAAATATTAAATTGCAACGGAAGTACATAGCCCCCGGGCTTATTAGTGCTTTCCACGTAAGCTATTTTTACTTTTTTTAAAAAAGTAGTTTGAGCAGTGTCTTCCTTATTACCAATCCAACTTACACCAATAAACCCTACTGCGTTTTGGGTAGTTGCTACATAATCCAATACTTCCACACTGCTTTTAGCAGCTACTACTTTTGGTCCAAAGGTTCCTTGCCGCAATACCGAATCTAGTAAAAACCGAACCGTACTTGTAGCACTGTTGCCGTCCATTACCGGTACTAAATTATTATTTGTATTTCCTTTTAATAGTTCTTTTATTTCTTCCATCGTAAACATTGAATCCGGAGCTCCGGGATGTACTATTACTGCAATGGCATCATAGGCTATTACCATGGCAGAAGGTACCGTTTTCATTGAGTCACGAATGAATCGATCTTCACTTTTACTATATTGCCGGGTGCAAATGATCATGCGAATGCTGTCGTTTGCAAAATCGCGCAGGCACTCTGCTTCCGGTTTATAATGTGCCACAATGGTAGCCTCCGGGTAGCTTCCTTCATATACTTTTATTTGTTCGTCTATTACCGGTTTAAAGGATTCATCCACACTAATATTTATAACCCCCTTTCTGACTGTGTCTGGTGGCACAAACTCATTTTTGGAGCGGCATCCGGCACATAAAACAAACCATCCAATAAGGCAAATACTTACCGTTTTCAGATTAATACTTTTTATAAAATTCAATTAAAATAATTCTTTTTATATCCTCTGTAAAATCTCCAGATACCATAGGTAACAAACAAACCCCCAATCAAATAATCAAGTGAGGAGGGTTGACGATTTATAAAATTTATATCTAAAATTTGGTACACCAGAAAATAAAGTCCTATAAAAAAGAAGACAATGCCCATTGTATAATCCATAATGGACCGCATATTGCCTACCTGCTTTTTCTTATTTTTTTCGTATTGTTCCATCATGCTATTACCTATTCAAGATGAGGCAATTTAAAACATTTTTGGGCTTCATATGTACAAATGTTGCGAGGCTTAAATAGTTAGTTCCTTCTATCTTGTTATTAAATTTTTCTTTGAATTTTTCCATACCAATTTGTTCAACCATTTAACCAAATCTGTTAATCACTTACATCAATATGGATTTGTTTCTTAGCCTTCCCACACAAAAAATTTTCTCATTTTTAAAATACATTTCTAATAATGTGTTGCTCTTTGTAATTAGATGCAATTGAAAACACTTTCCATAACTAGCAGGCTACCTTACCTTTTTTACCCTGCACAACCCTTAATTTTGCAATCCCTTTTTTAAATGGAGATTTTGTATGAAGATTTTAATGGTGTGTCTTGGAAATATTTGCCGAAGTCCCCTGGCAGAAGGCATTTTAAAACAAAAAGCTAAAAAGGCTGGATTGAACCTCATCGTGGTAAGCGCTGGTACCAATGGCTTTCATGTGGGGGAATCACCCCATCATTTATCTCAAAAAGTAGCACATATAAATGGGATTTCTATTGGAGAGCAAAAGGCAAGAAGGTTTGTAAAAGAAGACTTTCATCGCTTTGATAAAATATATGCTATGGCAGATGACGTGGTGGCAGATATGAAACGAATTGCAAAGGCTGATTATGATTCATCGAAAGTTGATCTACTGCTGAACGAACTGGATCCGGGTAAAGATCTTTCTGTGCCTGACCCCTGGTACGGCCCAGAACCCGGCTACCACGAAGTATATAAATTATTGAATGATGCCTGTGATAAAATAATTGAAAAGGTGCAGGCACAAATACAAAAAGAAGCATAGTTTTTTTGATTTTATAATCTTTACTTTTCCTTTATGACCAAACCTTCTTTGCCGCAGGGCACCCGCGATTTTGGGCCGGATGTGGTGCGCAAACGCCAATACATTTTAAACATCATAAAAACGGTTTTTGAGCTTTATGGTTTTCAACCGCTGGAAACTCCGGCAATGGAAAACCTGGAGACACTCATGGGCAAATACGGTGAGGAGGGTGACAAACTTATTTTCAAAGTACTGAATAATGGGTTGGACCACCCGGCCAAACAGGAGGCAGCACGGAATGAATTTGAAAAAATATTGCTGGGACGCAGCACAAAAGGTATCACAGAAAGGGCATTAAAATATGACCTAACCATCCCATTTGCACGCTATGT
>JBDSBL010000044.1:0-14501 GCA_039921625.1 Chitinophagaceae bacterium | reverse complement strand
ATTCAATTGGTTTTTCTTCATTTTAGAAAATACCAAATTTTATTATTGTTTTGGTGCTTGCTGTTTGCCGTTATTGGCGGATCGTTTATGAAAGGTTTTGGTGCCAATGCCTTGTTTCTGGCTCCGGAATATTTAGGTGATGTCAATTTCATTAGCATGGCACTTATCGGCATTGCCATTGGTGTATTTATAATGTGCTGGAACATTACCACCTTTATTCTATTCAGTCGTTATTTTACTTTTTTAGCCGCCACCCGCTATCCTTTTTTAAAATACTGTATTAACAATAGTATCATACCTTTTTTCTTCCTCTTATTTTTTGTGGTAAAGGCCTATCAGTTTACTCATTTCAAAGAACTTATTCCCAACGTGGAGATTATATTTTTAGGAGCTGGGCTGCTCGTCGGGTTGTTATTCATTTTGTCCATATCCTTTCTTTATTTTTTCCGGGCAGATCAATCAATCTTGAAAAACCTTCAGCCGCTTTTCAATAATGCCAAAAACCTGATAGCGCAATTGCAGCCAAAACAGGCAACGGCGCCTACTACCAATTCCATGGTACATTCTGAATGGTTTCTGGACTCGTACAAAAAAGTGCGCCGGTGCCGGGATGTGTCGCACTACTCTACCGAGTTGATGGACACCATTTTTAAACGGCATCACTTTGCGGCCGTAGTCTGTGTTTTGATCGCTTATTTGTTTCTCATCGTCACCGGTTTTTTTCTTGATTATAAAGTGTTTCAAATTCCGGCGGCAGCTTCCATTACCATTTTCATGGCCATACTGATAGGTGTATCAGGAGCGCTTGCTTATTTTTTGCAAAGTTGGAGTGTGCCGGTTTTTATCATCTTTATTCTTTTATTAAACACCTTGTATAAGCATTCCGTAATTGATCCTACCAACAAAGCCTACGGTTTAAATTATTCTATTGATACCCATCGGCCTACTTATTCATACGAAAGCTTAGCGGCTATTGGGAGCCCGGATAATATTGAAGAAGATAAAAAAAACATGATCCAGATTTTAAACAACTGGAAAGCCCGGCAGCCCGAAGCAAAACCGGTGATGGTAGTAATGTGCACCAGCGGAGGAGGCACCCGTAGCGCCACCTTCACCATGAATATATTGCAGGCGCTTGATAGCATCACAGGTGGCAATATAATGAAGCAGACAGTGCTTATTACCGGGGCATCCGGGGGCATGATCGGGGCTACTTATTTTAGAGAATTGTACCGGCAACGGCAGCTAGGAAAGAGCCTTCACTTGCAGGATACAAAATATGTAACTGACATTTCGAAAGATTTATTAAATCCGACATTTTCCTCATTTGTTTCCCGTGATATTTTTGCTCCGGAACAAAAATTTTCTGTTGGCCCATACACGTATTTACGCGATAGAGGCTATGCTTTTGAAGCTGCACTAAATGAAAATACAAATGGAGTTTTAAATAAACGGTTGAAGGATTACGTGGCAGAAGAGCATGCCGCCACTATACCTATGATCGTATATCATTCCGTAATTGTTCGTGACGGAAAAAAAATGTTGATTAGTGGCCAGCCTCTTCGGTTTATGATGGCACCACCGTTAGATACCGCCGTTACTACCACCAACACCGCGGATGCAGTCGATTTTCTTAGTTTTTTTGCAGCGCAAAATCCGTTGAACTTAAGGATACTAACGGCTTTGCGTATGAACGCTACTTTCCCTGTAGTGCTGCCTAATGTATGGCTGCCCACCATTCCGGTGATTGATGTAATGGATGGAGGGCTGCGCGATAATTATGGTTTGGAAAATTCATTTCGATTTATTGCCTCAATGAAAGATTGGATAAAGGAAAATACAAGTGGTGTGCTGATGGTGCAGATAAGAGACCGGCTTCCCGGTGGTTGGGAAGATCCTTTTGATGAAGAAGGAGTGGTAGGCAATGCATTGAAACCCTTTTTAATAATGCAGAATAATTGGTTTAAGATAATGGAGTATGAGCAAAATGACATGCTCACCTATTTCTCTTCCAATGCTGGTTTTCCAATGCATAAAGTAGTTTTTCAATACGCCACCAAAAAAGAGGAAAACAAAGCAGCGCTCAACTTTCATTTAACGCAACGGGAAAAAAGAGATATTTCCGCTTCCTTAAATTCTCAAAAGAATATGGAAAGTTTCAGGAAGGTTTCTCGCTTGGTAAATAAAGCTATCAGGGAACGATAAGGCGGAAACACTCTTTTATGACGGCTACTTTAATTTTTAGCGCTTCGGCAACTGGTTCTCCATCAATGTGCATAGGCGCTCCCTGCCGGTTGGTTATTCTCAGTTTATCGGTTTGAAAATAAATCACTCCATCATTTTTATCTACCAATTCAAGTTGCTGCACTTTATTGTATCCTACCACCTGCTTCAAGGTTTTAAGGAGCAGTGTTATTTTATTTTGTTTGGTTACAATGACAACATCCAGCAAACCATCACTAAGACTGGCCTGCGGAGCAATCGTCACATTATTACCAAATTGATTGCTGTTGGCAATAGAAATAAAAAATGCATCGAGGTCTAATTTTTTCTTATCCATTTCCAACAGGAAAGGGTACGGCTTTGCTATGAAAAAATTCTTTACTGATTGCTTAAAATAGGTCTTAATGCCTCGGGCAGTATCTGCTGCAAAATCGTGCGCCACCTGTGCATCAAAGCCAAGGCCGCAGAGCATGCAGGCAAAGTGGTCATTGACGGTAAAGGCATCTACAAACCGACTGTTTCCTTTAAAAATAATATCAAGCGCTGCTTTTGATGCGGTAGGTAAGCCGGCACTGAGCGCAAGCCCATTACCTGAGCCGAAGGGGATTATACCAAATTGAAGTGGAAACGATCGTAAATTATTGATCACGCCGTTTACCGTTCCATCGCCACCGGCAATGACCACATCTGTAATTTTTTCCTGTACAATAGTTTCGTGCAAAAAAGAATAATTACTGTCTGCTACAGACGGAAAAATGTGAAACGGGAGTCCGGCTTTAAAAGTTTTTTGCTGTATCAGATCCTGCAAAGAAGTCTTCCCCTTGGTGCCGGAAATAGGATTTATAATAAAAATAAAGCGACGCTTCATGCACTACTTAATAAGGATGGTGCACAAATGTACTCTGCGGATGCGAACGGTAGCGGCAAGGGCCGGGTCTGTAGGCAATGCCCAGGTATAAATTTTTATTGTTTTATAACTTGCCGCTAGCGAAGCTAGTTTAGCATTTTTAACCTTTAATAAGGCACCTTCTTCCTTTATTAATTCATTATCTTTTTCATCAAACAAGGTGATGCTGCGTTGCCAACCCCCTTCTCTACTCATTTCTTTATACCCTATCACTAATGCTCCCGCCTTTTTAAAATCCGCTTTTTTTAAGGTGATCACATTTTTTGCAGGATTTTCTGTGGAGGCGTATAATTTAAGGTTACCATTATGCTCGATCCTCCAGCTATCGGGTCCGCTCGTTTTTATTTTATTCGGTTGGGGTATTGCTAAAAGAATAGAAAAAAGTAAAAACAGGGTCGTATTCATGATGTAAAGGTTCAAATATGTTACCAGCCAAAGGATTTGTAATTTTAAAGATGGATCAAAATACGGGAAAATATATTTTACTATTTGGAGCCTTGCTTGTGGTTATTGGCATTATCGTTTATTTTCTGCACGATAAACTACATTGGATTGGCCAACTTCCCGGCGATATTCGGATAGAAAAAGAAGCTTTCCGGTTTTATTTCCCCATTACCACCATGATTTTGTTTAGCCTCGTGGCTACGTTGATTTTAAACCTTGTCAAAAAGTTTTTGTAAAGGTTTTCCATCTGCTTCTCCTCCCCGCTTTATTGACGTACCTTTGCCGCCTCTTAAACTAAAAATTAGAAATTTAAGCGCAAAGGGGAAATCACCTTATTTGCACCCTTTAAATTTTGCCTTTTGACTTTTTTATGGACATCAGAAACATCGCCATTATTGCCCACGTTGACCACGGTAAAACAACCCTGGTTGACAAAATCTTGCATGCTACTAAAACTTTCCGTGACAATCAGGACACCGGCGACCTGATCATGGATAGCAACGACCTGGAAAGAGAACGCGGAATTACTATTTTTAGTAAGAACGCAGCGGTTCAATATAAAGGAGTAAAAATTAATGTCATCGATACACCGGGTCACGCCGACTTTGGTGGTGAGGTAGAGCGTGTATTGAAAATGGCCGATGGGGTTTGCCTGTTGGTAGATGCTTTTGAAGGCCCTATGCCTCAGACTCGTTTTGTGTTGCAAAAAGCATTGGCTTTAGGGCTAAAGCCCATTGTGATTATCAATAAAGTAGATAAGCCTAATTGTCGGCCGGATGAAGTGCACGATGCCGTTTTTGAATTATTCTTTAATCTGGATGCTACGGAAGAGCAGCTAAATTTCCCCACCTTTTATGGATCGGGAAAAAATGGCTGGTTCAATGATACACTTACCCAAAGTGAAGACATTACTCCATTGCTCGATGGAATAATAAAGCACGTACCGCCACCCAAGGTTTCAGAAGGTCCCTTGCAAATGCAAATTACATCTCTTGATTATTCATCCTTTTTAGGTCGTATCGCCATAGGCTCCGTAGCCCGCGGTGTGATAAAGGAAGGACAGAATATAGCCCTGATGCAGGCAGAAGGCGTTATTAAAAAGCAAAAGATAAGAGAGCTGTACGTTTTTGAAGGAATGGGCAAGAAAAAAGTAACTGAGGTAATTGCCGGCGATCTTTGTGCGGTAGTTGGTTTGGAAGGATTCAACATTGGCGATACTATTGCTGATGCTGAAAACCCGGAAGCTCTTGCAGTGATCAGTGTAGATGAACCTACCATGAACATGCAGTTTTCGATCAACAACTCTCCGTTTTTTGGTCGTGATGGTAAGTTTGTTACCTCTCGCCACCTGCGCGATCGCCTGATGAAGGAAACAGAAAAGAATTTAGCCCTTCGGGTATTTGATACAGACTCTGCGGATAGCTTTATGGTTTATGGCCGTGGTATTCTTCACTTAGGTGTATTGATAGAAACGATGCGTCGAGAAGGTTATGAGTTAACCATTGGGCAGCCCAATGTAATTACAAAAGAAATTGATGGTAAAAAATGCGAGCCTTTTGAAGTTTTGGTGGTAGATGTTCCACAGGAATTTGCTTCTAAAGTGATTGACCTCGTTACCCGCCGCAAAGGGGAGATGCTTGTAATGGAAACCAAGGGTGAAATGCAGCATCTTGAGTTTGATATTCCTTCTCGTGGCTTATTGGGCTTGCGCACGCAAATGCTAACCAACACAGCTGGAGAAGCAGTAATGAACCATCGGTTTAGCGAATACAAACATTGGAAAGGACCAATCCCCGGAAGAAGCAATGGCGTATTGATAGCTAAAGACAATGGAAATACAACTGGATATTCTTTAGATAAATTGCAGGATCGCGGTTACTTTTTTGTAGATGCTGGAGAAGAAGTGTACAGAGGACAAGTAATTGGCGAAAGTAATAAACCAGGTGATATAGTGGTGAATGCAAACGAAGGAAAAAAATTAACCAACCACCGTGCTTCCGGCTCCGATGCGGCTACCAACATTCAACCAAAAAGAGAAATGACTTTGGAAGAATGTATGGAGTACATTCAGCAAGATGAGTGTATAGAAGTAACGCCGAGCAACATCCGGATGCGAAAAGTGATTTTGGATGAAGACGAACGCAAAAAGCAACAAAAAAGAATGAGCGCACAAGCGGTTTAATTCTAAATTATAAATCTTAAAATTCCATACCCCGCGGTATGGAATTTTTCTTTTAATACCTTTGTACCAGATATGAAACGTTTTCTAGCCTTTTTCATTCTTCTGTTTTCCTTTTTACTTTATTCGCTTTCTGCCGGGGCTCAATGCTCTATATGCAGCCGCACGGTTGAGCAAATGGGTGAAAAATCTGCACTCGGGTTGAATTCCGGCATTATCTATTTAATGGCAGTTCCTTTTATGATCGTGGGTATTATTGCCTACCGGTGGTGGAGGCAAAATGAAAGAGGAAGCCAGGGATAAATTCTTATTATTCTTTCAGCAATTAGGTAATCAATACTTCAATCCGTTCCTCATTGCTTCCTTCATATTTGCATTGCTTGTCCTGCTTTGCACGGAAGCGGTTACCTTAGAATTAAATTGTAATGGCTACATGACCAACCAGACCATTTTCTTTATTCGCTATTATTTTATAAAACATTTTGGACGTCTGTTTGGAAAAAAATTATCCGTTGATGCTTTATTTTCAAAACGTTTTTACCGCATGGCTAACAAGGTAAGAGGGAAGGTGGTACACCGGGAAGCAGACGAACTTATTTATGAAATAAAAGGAACTGAAAATAGCCAGAACTTATTTTACATCCGCACGGGAGCCAGCAGCGATGTGTTGGTGTTTAGCCAGGTATTTCAATCAAAAGAATACGAACCGCTTATTAATGAAATTCAAAAGCGGAATAGGGAAGCGGACATAAAATTTATTATAGATGCCGGTGCTAATGTTGGGTATACTTCTGTTTTGCTCAAGCAGGCTTTTCCTGCGGCCCTTTTGCTGGCAATAGAGCCAGACGAAGGAAATGCAAAACAAATACGGAAGAATTTAACCATTAATAAAATAGAAAACAGCGAGGTATTGCAAGCGGGTTTATGGTCGGAAGAGTGCTGGCTTCAATTGAAAAAAGAAAGAGGCGATGGCCGTGAATGGGCATATCATGTAACCCCTTCTCTACTGCCTACAGAATTAAAAGCGTACTCACTTTCGCAGTTGCTACAACAACACGGATTTACGACTATTGATATTTTAAAAATAGATATTGAAGGAAGTGAAGCCGTGCTTTTTAACGATGAACTTAATATGATGGAAATATTAAAACATACCCGTTTTCTGGCCATTGAGATCCATGACGAACAGGCAAACCGCCAACATATTTACACGGTTTTAAAAAACAGTAATTTTTCTTTTTTTGAGCAGGGAGAACTAACCATTGCTACTAACCTATCTCTCTTGTGAAAGGTAGCTTGTTACCAACTTATATAAATTGAACGATCCATTTTTTACCTCTTTCTCAATTTCATTTTTAATGGAATCTTTGTCCAGGTCTTTCATGCGGGAAGCTTGAATCAGATACCAGGCTCTTTCTGCCAGCAGCCAGTATTTTTTTTCGCTGGAATCATTTTCCACACTACTTTGAATCTTCTGTGCCAGCTCCTCTATTCCTTCTTTTTGCAAGGCAACTGTTTTAATTATGGGTATCATTTTTTGGTGATTGGAAAAAGAAGGTGCAAGCATTAATCTTAGACTTTTTACAAACAAATCTGCACCGGGCCGGTCACTTTTATTTACCACAAAAATATCTGCAATCTCCATCAGCCCTGCCTTCATTGTTTGTATCTCATCGCCACCTTCCGGCACCAACACGACCACGGTCACATCAGCCAGGCCGGCTATTTCTATTTCGCTTTGTCCTACCCCTACTGTTTCAATAATAATAAAGTCAAATGCAGCTGCCTTCAGCACTTCGGTGATCTCAATTATTTTTGGATGAAGGCCGCCCATAGCGCCACGGGTAGCAAGCGATCGGATATAGACCTGAGGGTTGGTGTACCATTCACTCATGCGGATGCGATCGCCTAATACAGCACCTAAATTAAATGGAGAAGAAGGATCTACACAAAGCACCGCAACCCTCTTATTATCCTTTATTAATTCTTTGATCAAGCCATCCACTAAAGTGCTTTTACCAGCTCCGGGAGGGCCGGTGATGCCGATTATTTTTGAAGTGGCCGTTTGCGGTAAGGTGGCTAAAAACTGTTCATAACCTCCGTATTCATTCTCTATTAATGATATACTTCTTGCGAGGGCTTTTATGTCTTTGTCTAAAACGGATTGGTGCAATGCAGGCCACATGAAAGTAGAGATGTTGTACGTTTACAAAAATATGGTTATTAAGATAGGAAACGGTTGGCGGACAGGGTTCATTTTTGCTACCATCATGGGTATGTTGGGTTGTTTGTTTTTAAGCCGTGCCGGATTATCCATTTTTTTAATTCTGTTTTTGGTAGGAACTATGTGGCACAAAAATTTTCTAAAACAGTGCTCTTTTTTTCTTCATTCTCCGGTATTGGTTGGTATTGCGTTTTTATTTTTAGTTCCTTTTGTATCAGGCCTGTGGAGCAGCGATGGGCAGGAATGGCTGGATGCAATGCGGATCAAATTACCACTACTTTTTCTTCCCCTTGCTTTTGCCGGTAGCTGGCAATTAAGCAACAAACAATGGCTTTTTATTGCCTCCTTTTTTCTTGCTTTACTTATTGCCAGCACCTGTTGGAGCTTCCTTCAATACCTGCAAAATATGACTGCCATTCACCAGGGATATTTGTCAGCAAAGGTTTTAGCTACGCCCTTGCAAAACGATCATGTGCGCTACAGCTGGCTGGTAAGCATTGGGGTCTTGCTTTGTCTGGTCCTTACTAAAGACGCATCGAAAAGAGGTACCACCTTACTTTGGTTTTTAGTGTTTTGGTTTGCGTTGTACCTGCACCTTCTTTCTGCCCGCACGGGGTTGGTGTCTTTGTACCTTATTTTTTTCTTTTACATCATTTGGCTGTGGCGGCGCAGGAGAGAAAAAAAAATGATAATAGGTATAATGCTATCTATCATCTTAATTCCAATATTGGCGCTCATTTTTTTACCTACTTTTCAAAATCGTATTAAATACTTTGTATATGATTATTCCTACATCAAAACGAACACTTATTTGCCGGGGAGTAATGATGGCAGCCGAATGCTTTCATTGAAAGGAGGTTGGTCTGTTTTAAAAAATAATCCGGGTGGTGTGGGCCGGGGAGATGTGTATGCTAAAGTAGATGAATGGTACACGGAAAATGTGCCGCAAATAAAAAACGAGGATCGATTATATCCGGCAAGTGAATGGTTGATGTACGGTGCTGCTGCCGGTTGGATCGGGGTAATTTTATTTACTGTTTCCATGCTGATACCTTTCTTATTTCCACCTGCGGCCAACCGCATTTTTTGGATAGGCCTTAATGCTACTGCTGCATTCAGCCTTGCGTTTGATATAGGATTGGAAGTACAGTTCGGAGTGTTTCTTTATTCCTTTATAATTTTATGGTGGTGGAAATGGTTTTCGTCACAAAGCAAGGCTGGTGTTTATGAATCATAATTTTTCAATTGTAATTGTATGCAAAAATGAAGCTGAGGTACTCCCGCATTTATTGCGCAGTGCACAGACAGTGACGGATGATATAGTGGTGTACGACAATGGGAGCACAGATGATACCGTATCTATTGCAAAAGCATACGGCGCCCGTGTATTCGAGGGCAGTTGGGAGGGATATGGCAAGACAAAAAGGAAAGCAGCTCTTCTGGCTAAATACCAATGGGTGCTCAGCCTGGATGCGGATGAAATTTTGGATGATACGTTGCAAAACACCTTGCGTACTTTTCAATTTAAGGATGATAAAACAGTGTACCGTATTCCATTTAAAAGTTTTTTGGGAGATAAATATTTGCGCTGGGGTGAATGGGGCGGCGATAGTCATATTCGGCTTTTCAATAGGGCCTTGGTGCAGTGGGATGGTGCAGATGTGCATGAGAAACTTCTGCTGCCAGATGATGTAAAAGTGGAAACACTTAAAGGGAGTGTGCTGCACCGCACCATGAAAGACACCGTAGAATACAGCCACAAAATGGTGCACTATGCCTTGCTGAATGCAGAAAAATATTTTGAAAAAGGAAAGAGATCCAGTTGGGTAAAAAGGTACCTCGCACCGAAGTTTACTTTTGTCAAATATTATTTTTTTCAGGCAGGATTTTTAGATGGTTGGGAAGGCCTGCTGTGTGCCCGTATGACGGCCTTTTACACAGCCCTGAAGTATGCCCGCCTGCGGGAGTTGGAAGTGTTAGCGAAGAAGAAAAAATAATTTTTAGAACCCTTTGTACCTTTGCAGGCTATGACCAACTTCATTCCCATATTTCCATTGAGTATAGTGGTGTATCCCGGGGAGGGACTGAACCTGCACATTTTTGAACCACGCTACAAACAGTTGATTGAAGAATGCATTAAAGAAAAAAAATTCTTTGGCATTCCTGCGGTCATTGACAACCGCGTTCAGGATTTTGGTACGCTGGTTCAAATCACCCAACTAAGTACGGTGCATGATAATGGAGAGATGGATATCAAAACAGAAGGAGAAAAAATCTTCCGGGTGCTGGAAGTAATCAAAGAAATTCCGGATAAACTATACAGCGGCGCAATTGTAAACTATCCACATAATAATACAAAAGGAAATCCGGAAGTAATGCGCCGCCTGCTTATCAGTATAAAAGAGTTGCACAAACTTTTGAAAATAAAAAAGGATTTTAAAAAAGAAGAACCACAACTCACTACTTATGATGTGGCGCATCACATTGGTTTATCACTGCAAGAAGAATACGAGATGCTTACCTTAATGGAGGAACGCCAACGGCAGGAATATCTTAAAAGACATTTAGCAAAAGTGATCCCAATGGTAGGTGAGATGGAGCAGCTGAAAAAGAAAATAAAATTGAATGGTCATTTTAAGAATTTGTCCGGTTTTACTTTTGATATTTAATTAGCGATATAGCATTGCCAAAAAAAAGAGGTGGTCAGCGAATGACCTACTACCTGTATTGTCTCTTCTATATTTTTTTTCTTTTTTCATATGACTACACTTTGTCTTGACTTTGGCAATACGCGGTTGAAAGCAGCACTTTTTTTTAATGAAGAGTTAAGGGAAGTTATCGCAATTAACGATGATCCTTTAATGGGTTTGAAAAACCTAATAGAGATGTATCAACCGCAAGCTTCCATATTGTCTTCTGTAATCAATCATGATGCTGCTATTGAAAATTTATTGAAAGAACGTACTCATTTTCATAAGCTTTCCAACCTCTCAAGATTACCTTTTACTATTCCGGTTGGCAAGCCAGAAACGGTTGGTGCTGATCGGTTGGCGATAGCAGCTGCGGCAGTGCATCTTTTTCCTCATCAAAATAATTTAGTGATCGCTTTAGGTTCTTGTATCACTTATAATTTTATTAATAAGCAGCATCAATTAATTGGTGGCTCTATATCGCCCGGTACGGAAATGAGGTTAAAAGCGCTGGAGCATTTCACCGCAAAATTGCCTTTGGTAACAGCTACCTGGAACGTGCCGCTTATAGGGTATGATACCGCCACCAACATTCAAAGCGGAGTGGTATATGGTATGGCCAAAGAAATGGAAGGCATTATAGCAGAATACAAAGAGAAATTCAGCAACTTTAACGCGGTTTTAACCGGGGGTGACATACCCTTTTTTGAGCCTCATTTGAAAAGTAAGATATTTGCCGACCCTCATTTAATATTCAAAGGTTTGTATGCAATTAGCCAATATAACAATGCTTCGTGAGTTTCGGATTTCTTTAAAAACGGTATTTACTTTTTTTCTTCTCTCTACATTTTTCTATTCACAGGCACAGGATAACTCTCCTTATTCCCGCTATGGCTTAGGCAATACAGTACCTGCTACCAATATCAGCACGCGAAGTATGGGTGGTATTTCTGCAGGTTATTCCGATATATTGTCAGTAAATTTTAATAACCCTGCATCTTATTCTGGTTTTCAAACCTTTGTGGAAGAGCGTTCTAAAAAATTGATCTCAGGTCGTGTTCTGTTAGATGTAGGAGTAAATATTGAAAGCCGTACCTTACGAGTTCCTAATAAACCAGAAAAATTTACTTCTGGCAATGCCTTGTTTTCTTATGTGCAATTAGGTGTTCCTCTTCGTAAGAATTGGGGTATGAGTTTTGGATTGCGACCTCTTTCCCGTGTCAGTTATAAGATACATCAGCGAGAAAAACTTTTTGACCCACGCACCGGCAAACCTATTGATAGCGCTCTTACGGAATATGCGGGTGATGGCGGTAGTTATTTACCAAGCGTTGGTACCGGCTTCGCTATTAAAAATTTTAGTGCGGGCGTCAATGTTGGTTACTTATTTGGTAAAAAAGAATCAAGCACCCGTAGAAGTATTTTCAATGACACCGTTTCTTACAGCAATTCCAACCATAGCAGCAATACTACTTTCGGTGGTGTCTTTTTAAATGCCGGAGCCCAGTACCGCATCAATCTAAAAGGCAATAAAGAAACTCCCAATCAAACTTATATTCGGTTAGGTGTATCAGGCAATCTGGCTCAGGATATCAATGCGTCGCAAAGCATTGTCCGCGAAACTTTTTCAAGAGATGCAACTGCCGGAGATACAAGAGTAGACAGCGTTTATGAAAAATTAGGTGTGAGCGGCACTATCACTTATCCGGCTTCTTACACGGCTGGTTTTGTATTGGAAAACCTGCGTGAAAAGGGAGATGGCTGGCTTGTAGGTGCAGACCTTACACAAACAAAATGGAGCAACTTCCGGTACCTTGGAGCAATGGATTCTGTGCAAAACAATTGGCAATTTCATTTGGGTGGTCAGTACCGTCCAGTGTTTGGTCGTGCGTACTTTAGCAAGGTGGCGTACCGTGCCGGTTTCTTTGTAGGCAAAGATTACATTAGGGTGCGTCAGGGATTGCCGCAGCTTGGTATGACGGTTGGTTTAAGCCTTCCTATTATTACAAACAACAGGCAAAGCCTTGGTCAATATACCGCACTGAATATTGCTTTAGAAGTAGAAAAGAGGGGCAACAATAATAACCTGATAAAAGAAAATATGTTCCGGCTTTCTATTGGTATCAACTTCAGCGATCTGTGGTTTAGCAAACGCAAGTATGATTAAGCCAGGTCTTAATAAAAAGTCTTTTTTGCAAGCAGCACTTTTCAGTAGCTGCTTGTTCTTTCTTAGCTGCGAAAATGACCAAAAAACAATAGATGAATGGACCGGTAAACGAGAGCTGGTGGAAGAGGCAAAAAACATTCAAAGCTATCTAAGCCAGAATGGTGTGCTGAAAGCAAAGCTGGTGGCTCCTGTGATGATCCGTTTTGAAGGAGACACTGTGTACACTGAA
The DNA here is from genome assembly GCA_039921625.1 of Chitinophagaceae bacterium. Taxonomy (GTDB): domain Bacteria; phylum Bacteroidota; class Bacteroidia; order Chitinophagales; family Chitinophagaceae; genus Flavisolibacter. The sequence continues at coordinate 1,438 of JBDSBL010000044.1, read as the reverse complement.
TTTCCTCAAAGACTGCACGTTGATTTTTATGATTCTGCTGCTAAAAGAGAAAGCTGGCTCGATGCCCGCTTTGGAAAGTACTTTGAAAGTCTAAATAAAGTATTGCTTCGCGATAGCGTGATAGTGATCAATATAAAAGGAGATACACTGCAAACTCCTGAGCTTTGGTGGGATCAAAATACCAAAAAGTTTTATACGGATAAAGAAGTGCGCATTGCTCAAAAAACAAAACATATTTATGGAGGTAAAGGAATGATTGCTGACCAGGATCTTTCCAATATTGAAATTAAATTTCCTACCGGCAACGTATTGATGGATAACAGTGTATTGCCCGGACAGTAAGCCTTTGAGAGCTTATCTAAAAAATATTTTTGAAAATCCGCCCCACTTTTCTTCCCAATATTTGTACCTACTTTTTATCTTTTTTTTAAAAATAAATAGCAATAAGGCGCTCATTAATTTACAGCGTTAACCCTGGAAATAGCGGAGTTTAAAAGCTAATTATTCTTTGGCTTGCAGTTAAATTTCCCCATCCACCAAACATTTCCTAAATCTGCATAACAAAAATCAATTTTATGGAATACAGGAGAATGGGAAAAACAGGCCTGCAACTAAGTGTGTTGTCCTACGGCAGTTGGGTCACGTTTCACAAGCAGGTAGGAGATACGCTGGCAGATGAATTAATGGGCATCGCGTATGATAATGGCGTTAATTTTTTTGACAATGCAGAAGTATATGCACGTGGAGAAAGTGAAAAATTAATGGGCCGGGTTTTGAAAGCAAAATCATGGGACCGCACGAGCTATACAGTCAGTAGCAAAGTATATTTTGGCTGGCGCGGACCAGACAATAAACCAAACCAAACCGGCCTGAGCCGCAAACACATAATGGAGGCTTGCCATGAGGCATTACAGCGCCTTCAGGTAGATTACTTAGATCTTTTTTTCTGCCATAGGCCCGATAAAACGGTACCTATTGAAGAAGTGGTTTGGTCTATGAACATACTAATACAACAAGGAAAAATTTTGTACTGGGGTACCTCAGAATGGAGCGGTGTGGAGATAATGGAAGCACACCGGGTGGCAAAAGAATATTCCCTTATAGGCCCAGCCATGGAGCAACCGCAATACAACCTGCTGGAGCGCTTTAAAGTAGAAATGGACTATGACATGATCTACAAAACAGTAGGCTTGGGCACTACCATCTGGAGTCCGTTGGCAGCGGGTTTATTGACCGGTAAGTACAACAACGGAATTCCAGAAGACAGCCGCTTTGCACTGGAAGGATTTGACTGGCTCAAAGATCGTTGGGTGGTGGATGATAAACTGGCAAAAGTAAAAAAGCTTACTTCCTTTGCAGAGGAATTGGGTGTGCCGGTTGCTACGCTTTCCATTGCCTGGTGCATCTCTAATCCAAACGTAACCACTGCCATTTTGGG
>JBDSBL010000043.1:0-5293 GCA_039921625.1 Chitinophagaceae bacterium | reverse complement strand
CCTTTACTTCTATTAAAAAGTGCATCAGTAGATGCACTTTTTAATTAATATATGTTATTTTACCTTCCTTTAAAGAGAAGTAAAATCCTTAACTAAATCCATGCCCTCCCTCCCTCCACTTCACGACCATTTATTGTTGCAATCAAATAACCTTTATTATCTGGTTACTACTAAGCAGGGTGCCGTACTTAAAACAAATAACGCAGCCCTTGCATTGGCACCTTACCAAATTTTTGAAACAAATGAAGTTCGTATTCTACTTGAAAATTTAGTAACCCAATCAACTATAAAACGTACATCAATAAATGCTTCACCCAATGTATGTACTGACTGGGAGGTTCATTCAGTACAGTGTCAAGACAATGAGTTTATCTACCAATGGATAGCACCGGTAGTGGCTAATGAGGCAACTGAAAATGATTTATTATTTCAAAAAAATCCATTGCCTTCCTGGCTTATCAATATTGATACAGGAACTATATTAAAATCAAACGATGCGGCCACTGCCATGTATGGATATAGTGGAGATGAGTTTAGAGAAAGCGCATTCAACCAAATTTTTTCCGCTCCTGATGCAGATAACAAAAAGCTTATTGATTGGGCCAACGTAGCATCTGGGGATGAAGTAATGAGTCGGCTATTTAAAAAAGATAGTTCGGAAGTAAAGGCAACGCTTCATTGCACTCGGCTTTTTTATCATCAAAAAGAAGTGGTGATGGTCAGTGCGGTAGTGGCTACCAAAAATAATAGTGAAAGGAATAAAACAGTTAATGACATAGAAGCTAGAAAGGAGATGGGGGAACGAAGCCTTCAATTAGCCAACTTGGTAGATCAGGCGGCTGATGGCTTGACTGCGGTGGATCTGGAGCTTAAGCCATTGACCTGGAATAAGGCTGCAGAAGAAATTTATGGACTGCTTGCAGAAGAAATTATTGGCCGAAATCTTAGAGATTTAATTTCCTTTCAATATAAAAATGCTACTCCCCTGGAGATGCGGGAGCAATTGCTTAGAGATGGATTTTGGCGCGGTGAAATGTTTTTTACCCGACCCAAAGATCAAAAGGCAATAACACTGACAGTACATTTTAAATTACTAAGAGATGAAAACGGATTGCCACATAGCTATGTGGTTTCCGGCACCAATATCACAGAGCAAATTAAAACAGAATCGAAACTCGATGAAATAGAAAAGAGATTTGAAGAAGTGGCAGATGCAGCCCCCGTAGGCATTTGGATGTGTGATGTCAACAATAAGCTTACTTATGTAAACAAACACTTGTTAAAATTAACCGGTACTGAAAAACAACAATTTTTACAACTTCCATGGTCCTCTTTGCTGCATCCTGAGGATGGTAATAAAATGTTAGAAAAGTTTGAATACCATATAAAGAACAGGTTGTCGCTTACACAGGAGTACATGCTAAAAAACGGTGATGGAGCATACCGGTGGGTGCAGTATACGGCCATTCCGCGGGTATTGGAAGACGGTACTTTTTTAGGTTTTATTGGATCTGTAGCAGATATACATGATACCAAATTGCAGGAAGACAAATTGCAGTACCAGGCTATGGTGCTGGATAATGTTTCAGATATAATTATCAGTACAGACCTCTACTTTAAAGTAAAAAGCTGGAATAAAATAGCTGAAAAATATTTTGGGTTAACGGAAGCCAATGCAACAGGAAAATCCTTTGTGGACCTGGTACAATTTGATTATGGAAATACAACCAGGCCCGAAGTGCTGAATATCTTGAATAGGGAAGGCAAATGGCAAGGTGAGGTAACGTTTACCAATGGCAATAATGAAACAATTTACCTGCTACATACCATCACCTATATTTTTAATGCCGATGGGGTGAAGATTGGAGCTATGGCAGTGAGCCGGGATATTACAGAGCGAAAAGTAGCGGAAGAAAAAGTGCGCCAGAGTGAACTGTTTTACCGAAACCTTACCGCTGCGTCATTGGATGGAGTGCTACTTACATCAGAAGAAGGGACCATCACTTTTGCATCACCCTCCATCAGCCATATATTAGGCTATGATGCAGAAGAAGTAATGGGTTTAAACTGCTTTGACTTTGTACATCCGGAAGATGGGGCTTGGGCACTGGAATCTTTTCAGCGGGAAGTATCAGAAAATCCAACTATAAAATCAGTAATTATTCGACTCCGCAAAAAGGATGGGGAATGGGTGTGGTGCCTCGTACGCGGGCACAACTTGTTGCAAAATCCTTTTGTAAAAAGCATTGCAATTTATTTTCATGATGATTCGCTGCGCAAACAAGCTACCGATGCTCTTAAGCAGAGTGAGCAACGGTTTCGAACCTTAATACGGGATGTACAAGTAGGTGTTTTATTGCAGGATTTTGATGGCACCATACTGATGTCCAACAAGTCTTTTGGGCACATGCTTGAGGTGGAGGAAGAAGAGATCATTGGTAAAAAGTTGTGGGAAATATATCCAACGGTAGTAGATGAACAAGGCAAATTTTTAAGCAACGAAGAAAAGCCGTCATACCGGGCAATGAAAACCAAAAAAGCCGTGAATGCTTTGATAGGTATTCTGTGGCCAGAAGAAAATAAAACACTTTGGGTGATTGTAAATGCAGACCCGGTGCTTGATGACCAAAATAATATTCTGAATATTGTTTGCTCTTTTACCAACATCACTGAACGCAAAGAGCTGGAACAAAAGCTGCTATTGGAAACAGTAAACAACCAAAAATTATTGACCCAGGCTACCATTGATGGGCAAGAAAAAGAACGCCGCGAAATTGGCAAAGAGCTTCATGATAACATAGGCCAACAGCTCACTACCATTAAGTTGTATTTAGACATGGCCAAAACGTCCAATCAGGAAAGCAGCCTGGAAATGATACTCCTTTCATTGCACAATGTGTCGGATGTAATTAATGAAATTAGGCGCATGTCCCGATCCCTGATGCCGCCTACTTTAGGAGATCTCGGCTTGATTGAATCAATAAATGATTTGATTGAATCACTAAACCGCACTCAAAAACTCGAAATTGAATTTGATTATTTTGAGTTTGATGAAGAGATGCTGCCGGAAAATGGAAGGCTAATGGTTTTCAGAATCTTGCAGGAGCAAATGAATAATATTGTAAAGCATGCTGGTGCCACCAAAATAGCTATTGTATTGCGCCATACCAGCAAACTGATGGTATTAGAAATAAAAGATAATGGATGCGGCTTTGAACTAAATACAGTTCGAAAAGGTCTTGGTTTAGCTAATATAAAAAATAGGGCAGAGTTATTTGGTGGTCAAGTTGAGGTTTCTACCGCTCCCAATCAAGGTTGTACCCTCAAAGTAATTGTGCCTAATGCCCTGCAACCAGCCATTCAATAGCACACCATATTAGATTGAAGGTTTAAGTATTGGGTTAATTTTTACCAGCGGCCGTATTGCTTGTTTTTGCATATTGCTCTATTTATTCATTCACCTTCAACTACTTTTCATTCCCCTCTTTCAGCTACCTTTGCGGCTTCTTTTAAGCCTATGAGCGATGCAATAAAACACGAATGTGGCTTAGCTTTTCTAAGACTACGCAAACCTTTCTCTCACTACCAGCAAAAGTACGGGTCTGTATTATGGGGGCTCAATAAGCTATACCTGTTGATGGAAAAGCAACACAACCGCGGACAGGATGGAGCGGGTATTGCTGCCGTAAAATTAGCTGTGGAGCCTGGCTATCCTTTTTTATCGCGCATGAGAAGTGTAAACATGCAGGCTATAGCTGACATCTTTCGCCAGGTAGGAGAAGAGTTTGATGAACTCCAAAAATTCAATCCGGATATCAGCCACCACGCAGGATTAATGAAAGGGCATCTCTCCTTTTTAGGCGAGTTGCTTTTAGGCCACTTGCGTTATGGTACTCAGGGAAAAAACAACGTAGAATTTTGCCATCCTTTTATAAAGCGCCATACCATACCGGCACGAAACCTGGCACTCGCCGGCAACTTCAACCTTGTAAATACAGATGAATTATTTGGATTGGTAAACATTGATCCCGGTGTATTTCAAAAGCAAAGTGATCTTGCGGCTATGATGGAAGTGCTGTATCATTTTATGGTAGCTGCAGATGAAGCTGCGCCCGGCAAAATGGATATGCTTTCTGTATTGAAAAAGGCCGTCCCACTTTTTGATGGTGGCTTTCATGTAGGCGGCATCACCGGCAATGGAATCGGTTTTGTGTTTAGAGATGCACATGGCATTCGCCCATCTTATTATTACATTGATGAAGATGTGGTGGTAGCAGCTTCCGAAAGGGCAGCTATCCGTACCGCCTTTAATGTAGGCGAAAATGAAGTGCAGGAATTGCTCCCCGGGCAAGCACTTATTGTACAAGAAAACGGCGACATACAAATAGAGCAAATAGTGCCACCAAAAGAGCGCCGGGCTTGCTCCTTTGAGCGTATTTACTTCTCCCGCGGTTCAGATGAAAAGATATACAAAGAGCGTATTGCACTGGGACAAAACCTTAGTCAACAGGTATTGAATAATATTGAATACGACCTGAAGAATACTATATTTTCTTTTATCCCCAATACAGCGGAAGTTGCTTTTTATGGGTTGATAAAAGGCATGGAAGGCTATCTGAATAAAATTAAAATAGAGCGCATACTTAGTTGGGGCAATAATGTAGATCCCGAAAAGCTTTCGGAGATGATCAACCGGAAGATCCGCATGGAGAAAATAGCCATAAAGGATGTAAAGATGCGCACCTTTATTACAGAAGATTCGGGGCGCAGCGAGATGGTGCAGCACGTGTATGACATCACTTATGGCACCGTTCGCAAAGATGTAGATACGCTGGTGGTAATTGATGATTCTATTGTGAGAGGCACTACTTTGAAAGAAAGCATTATACGGATGTTGGCCCGCCTCCACCCAAAACGTATTGTAGTTGTATCCTCATCTCCACAGATAAGATATCCAGATTGTTACGGCATTGATATGAGCAAAATGGGAGATTTTATTGCATTTAGCGCAGCCATCGCATTGACCAAAGAGCGTGGTTTAGAAAAGGAACTAACAGAACTTTATGAACAATGCAAAGAGTTGTTGCGCATAGATCAATTGCACACAGTGAACCTTGCCAAGCAGGTATACAAACCATTTACTACAGAAGAAATCACAAATAAAATTGCACAACTGATCACTCCACCCGGACTTACTATTCCGGTAGATGTAATTTTTCAAACCATAGAAGCCTTGCACGAGGCTTGCCCCAATAACTTAGGCGATTGGTACTTCACCGGCAACTATCCTACG
>JBDSBL010000042.1:0-23731 GCA_039921625.1 Chitinophagaceae bacterium | reverse complement strand
ATTTAGAAAATAATACCCGTTTGGCAGTTTGGAAAATTGAAGAAGAGGAATGTTTTTTTTTAGAAAAGGTTTCTTTGCAACGCTCCATCACTCACCCGCACAAACGTTTGCAACACCTGGCCGGTAGATATTTGCTTCAATATCTTTTCCCCCAATTTCCTATTGATTTGATATTAATAGCAAATACCAGAAAACCCTATTTAGAAAATGATACGTATCATTTTTCTATTTCTCATTGTGCCCAATTTGCGGCAGCAATTGTGAGTAAAGAAAAAAGGGTAGGAGTAGACATAGAAGTAGAATCAACTAAAATTGAATTGATCAAAAACAAATTTACTTCCAATGAAGAATTGCATCGGATGGGTGAAATGGTAGATCATCTTACACCTTCAGTGGAAGCAAATTATTTAGATAGCAACAAAAAACTGACTTTACTATGGAGTTGTAAAGAAGCCGTTTTTAAATGGTATGGGTTGGGTGGAATAGCTTTTAAAGAAGACATCCTATTTACAAAAATCGTAGAAATCAACAACAGTGATATCCTTTCTTTAATCAGTTTTAAAAAATATATTCCAAAGCAGCTCCTACTTCATTCCCGTTTTTTTGAAAACGTTGTGTTGACTTATGTAGTTACTTAATTAATAATTTTACGGGTCCTTCCTCATCATCAAGTCCATCTTCTAAAAGTGCAATAGTGCCTACAGACGCGCCTGCTATTCCTTTAATGGACCCATATAAACCCGATGTGCTCAGCAATACTCTTTCCAACTGCTTTTCTCTTTCTTTCCATAGTTTTTCCATTTGCAAGCGCTCACGCGAAATGGCATTTTTCATAGTTAAAAATCCTTCAACAATCGTTTCCATATGTTGCCGAAATTCAATGCCGGTAAGGTAGCCGTAGAGCATTTGCATTTTTTCGCCTTTATTTTCTTCTGCTTTTGCTGTTTCTGCAATCCTGATTATTGTATGGCGAAGTGCGGTGGTTACTGAGGCAACTTCACTGAAGGAGCAAATCCAAACGCCATCACGAATACCAAAACATTTTACATCTTTTGGATATACCTGGGTGACCAAAACGGCAATGTCAGCTCCTTTGCTGCGCATATCTGTTTTCAATTTATCTATCCACACATTGTTCCAGGACTTAGTACGCTTGCTTTCAAAAATTATTTTACCGCATTCTGCGCCGTTACTGTTGCGTACTATTTGAATACAATCAGCGCCTTCAACTCCTTTGCCTACTTCGCCAATTGTATCGTATGGAAAATGCTCTTGCAATACTTCTTCCAGCATGAGTTCCTGCACTTCTCCCTGCAGTTGCATGGAGCCTTGTTCCTGCTTTCGTTTCATTTCCTCCGTTAATCTCCGCTGATCGTCCAATTGTTTTTCTAATTCCTTAACCTTAAATTTTTGATCTTCTTCTTTTATGGCAAAACGCTTTTCTTCCTCCTTCCTTATTTGTTCTGAAAGGTTATTTCGTTCCAACACCAATTTTTTTTGCAATTCCAGCTCCAGCTCGTTTTCTTTAGTTTTAAGCGCTTGCTCCTTCCGCATAAATTCGATTTCCTTTTGCTGCGCTACTTTTAATTTCTCATCTTTTTCCCGATCTAAATTTTGCAAATGCCGTAATCTATTTTCAAAATCATCTGAAATTGATTGGCGTAATTCCTTTTGTAGTTCGGCTTCCAGTTTTGTCTTTTCTTCTTTTAGCCGTTGTAAAAATTTGGCATTTTCATTTGTCTTGTTTTCTTCAAATTTTTGTTTTGCCTCTGCTAGTATTTTTCTTTCTGCTTCCACTTGGGCCCCAGCCTCTTGCAGCTTCTGCTCAAATTGCTTTTGAAATTTTTGTTCCACATTGGCACTAAGCACCTCATCCACATTAAATTCCTGGCTGCATTTCGGGCATTTTATATTTGCTGGCATATCTAAATTTTGGTACAAAGTAAATAAGTCTTCCTAAACAATTTAGCAAATGTGGATAAGACGTTGAATAAATTGAACACAAACAAGAACTAGTCAACATTTATACAAGAAAGGAGGAATTAAAAAATAAAGTACCTAAATAATAAATTTAACAGGCTGATTATCTATTACTTCCTCCCATTAGTTTAGGCGCAAAAAAGTTTAATAGAGGTTAAAAAGAACCTTCCCAATTTATAATTTAACCTTATATATTTGAATTTTGTATTTCACTTAGTATATTTGGTCTAGTTAAATATTCTGTTTGCTTTTAGCTTAATCCTTCCTATTAATCTCCTTCCATAATTTCCTACTTTCTTTATAATAGTTAAAAAAAAATTTGTATATGCGCAAGTTGATATTTGCCGTATTTGCTATATTTCTTATCAATTCGCACCCAGTTAGCGCACAAGGTGTAAAAATAATAGGAGGTACTTATCAAGCATTTGAAATTAATTACGGCAGTCTTTGGGCTTGGGGATACAATGATTATGGTGTATTAGGGATTGGGAATACCGATAGTAAAAGAAGTCCTGTTCGAGTAGGTACCAGCACTGATTGGCTTGATGTTTTTCCTGGTGATGTGCATACCGTAGCATTAAAAACTAATGGTAGCCTTTGGACTTGGGGCTACAACAATTTAGGGCAGCTTGGTATTGGATACACTTCATTTACAACTCAGAAAACTCCCCGGCAATTAGGGACAGATTTGGACTGGCAGACTGCAGCTGCTGGTATTCAACATACGTTAGCTATTAAGAATGACGGTACTTTATGGTCATGGGGCCTAAATAATCATGGTCAATTAGGGTACAATACGTTTGATTCAAGCAATAATAAAGACACGAATGCCTATGTACCGAGGCAGGTTGGTACAGATAATAATTGGAAAAGCATAACAGCAGGATACTATTATAGTCTTGGACTCAAGACTGATGGAACTTTGTGGGCGTGGGGAGAAAATAAGTATGGTCAGTTAGGAATTGGGCTGGTAACTACAGAGTCGCAAATTAATCCAGTACAAGTAGGTACTGATAATAATTGGATGCAAATTTCAGCAGGTTACAATACTGTGGAAGCTATAAAAACAAATGGTACTTTGTGGGGTTGGGGTGATAATATGAAAGGGCAATTAGGCACAGGAAAAATATACCCACCCAATGCTGAAATGAGAGACTCCTTGCCACAGCAAGTAGGAACGGCCACTGATTGGTTGGCAGTAAGTACCTCCAAAGAACACACGATTGCACTTAAAACGAATAATACCCTTTGGGGTTGGGGAAGTAATGAAAGCGGTCAACTAGGAAATGGAGAATTTTGGGTAGCACAAAGGCAACTTACTCCAATGCAAATAGGAACTGATTTATGGTCTACCAATTTTAATGCTGCTGGCACATCAACGTACGCGAGAAAATTGGATAATACAGTTTGGAGTTGGGGCGAGAATCCCTATGGGAAATTAGGGATTGGAAATGAAACCCGGCAAAACACACCTCAGCAAATACTATTGCCGCAAAATGCTGTACTACCGGTCACCTTGCTTGCTTTTACTGTATCAAGCAATGATCATGAAAACATACTGATGTGGAGTTCTGACAAGGAAATGAATAGCGATCATTTTGATGTAGAGCGAAGCTTTGATGGAATAAATTTTGAAAAAATAGGACAGGTAAATGCAAAAGGAAATAGTTCTTCGAGATCAAATTATCAATTTGAAGACAAGCAAAAGATAAACGCTAAAGAATTTTACAGGCTTAAAATTATTGATAAGGATAATAGATATTCTTTAAGCCCTGTGGTAGTTATAAATATGATCGTATCTACCAATATAATTCAGTTGTATCCAAATCCTGCTGTTGATGTGATAAGAATTCATGCAGGAAATATTGGTTATAAAGGAAATTTGAAAATAAATATATTGGATGTAGCAGGAAGGCAGGTAAAGGCAATTCAACTTCCCGTTGCTGCAGGTAGTTTTGAAACAAGTATCGATATAAATAATCTTAAAAAAGGAACTTATTTTATACAAATACTAGAATTAAACAAAGTGGTTACGTTTATAAAGCAATAAATATTTGCCTTATAACTTCTGGAAAAGAAATAATGAGTACCAGGTTCTTTTTGAATTTGAGTACTCATTTTTTTTATGAGATTAACCAATGTAAAAATTTTGCAGACGGTAGGATTATAATCCATATTCAACTTCAATTGATAGGGTTCAAAACAATTTGTAAGGCTTCCACCAAACCTTCTCTCAAATAATAAACTCCAATATTTATATTACAGTATAATTCATTAAAGAACACCATGAAAATCCTGGTTATTGAAGATGAAATAGATCTGCTGGAAAGCATTTGTTCCTACCTTGCTATGGAGCAATTTACCACCGAGAAAGCAATGGATTTTGAAAGTGCTTTGGAAAAGATTTCGTTGTACGAATACGCTTGCATCGTTTTAGATATCACCTTGCCCGGTGGCAGTGGAATGGGGCTTTTGAAAGAATTAAAAGCAAATAATAAAATGGATGGAGTGCTTATTATTTCTGCCAAAAACTCATTAGATGATAAGGTCAATGGTTTGAACGCAGGGGCGGATGATTACCTGGCAAAGCCTTTTCACCTGCCGGAACTGGGAGCCCGCATTGCAGCCATTATCCGGCGGAAATCATTTGACGGTAAGAATGTAATAATCATTGAAAATTTGGTGATTGACCTCTCTGAAAAGTTAGTGAAGGTAGGTGCGGTTCCTGTAGAACTTACGCGGAAAGAATACGAACTTCTGCTTTATTTTATTAGCAATAAAAATAGGGTGATTGCCAAAAATGCTATAGCCATCCACCTTTGGGGCGACGATATGGATGTGTCTGGAAATTATGATTTCATATATACACACATCAAAAACCTCCGAAAGAAATTAATAAATGCAGGTTCTGAAGATCTTATAAAATCTATTTACGGCATTGGATATAAATTTCAGGTTGCCTGAAACCATGAAACTATTTACCAAATACCAACGCATCAATTTACTAGCAACAATTACTATTTTTTTGATAGCTAGTGTTTCTTTTTATTTCGTACTTCATTTTATTTTAATTGATCAGATTGATGATGATTTGACAATTGAAGAAAAGGAAATAGTTACGTACCAAAAGAAATATAACCGCTTACCGGAAAATTTATCTGTTACTGATCAGATCATTAAATACTATCCGGCTGCCACCCGCATTCCAACCATATTTACAACAGAACCCATTTTTGATTCTTTGAGCAAAAAAGAACATAATTATCGGATTTTATATTTTGGAATAAATTCCGGTGATAAAAACTACAAAGTTTCAGTTGCCAAGTCATTAGAGGATACCAATGAATTAATTCAATCCATTATTGCCATTACCTTTTCCACCATCATTTTAATATTGGCAGCCTCCTTTATCATTAATCGCTATTTATTAAAAAAGCTATGGCAGCCTTTTTATAAAACTCTTTCTCATATAAAAGACTTCAAAGTAAGCAAGGAAGAAAATATCTCATTTGAACCATCGGACATTGAGGAGTTTGCTTTTATGAATCATACTTTGGAACTCATCACCAACAAGGCGCGCCATGAGTATGTAGCGCTAAAAACATTTAGCGAAAATGCTGCGCATGAATTGCAAACGCCGGTTGCCGTTATACAATCGAAGCTTGATCTTTTGATACAAGACGAACAAATGACCGAACAACAAAGTGAACGGCTGCAAAGTGCGTACAATGCAGTACAAAAACTTACCCGGTTGAACCAATCATTGTTGCTATTAGCCAAAATAGAAAACAATCAATTTGAAAATGTATCCCTGATTAATTTTAAATCAAAAGTGGAAGAGAAGGTCAGTGAGTTTTATGAATTTTGGACGGCCAAACACATTACAGTGCAACAGGCACTGGAAGATATTTCAATAAAAATGAACAATGACCTTTGTGACATTTTGCTGAATAATTTATTCAGTAATGCTACAAGACACAATATTGAAAATGGGTATATAAAAATAGTGTTGGACAGTAATGAATTTTCTATTTCCAACAGTGGTTATGCCTTTGAACTTAACAGCGCTAGCTTATTTTCCCGATTCAACCATGCGGCTACACAATACCAACAAAGCAATGGCCTGGGATTATCCATTATTAAGCAGATCTGTGATGTGTCTCATTTTGAAATAAAATATTCCTATAATGAGGCCCTGCATTTATTTTCTATAAAATGGCTGCAAGCTTAGTAGCCGGCTACAAGCTATTATCAAACTGCAATTTCTCTTCTTTCACTTTTTTAAGCACACCAAACCGGTAATTAATTCCAGCATATAAGATGCGTCCATCGCGGCGGGAGATGGCTGTTTGGTGTAAGTAGGGCGTATCAAGTATTGTTTTTTGTTTTAAGGTATTTAGCAAATTGGAAGCTGTAAGGACAACGGATAATTTGTTTTTCAAAAAATCCTGTCGCACGCCAGCGTTCATTACAAATGTGGGAAATGTTTTGCCTTGCGGTGTCAATCTTGCCGATCGGTAATTAGCACTTACCTGCAGCATAGTTGCTTTTGTTATGGTAAGGGTCGTATTTAAGTTGGTAGTCATAGATACAATAGACCTATTGTTAATATATCCAAGGTTGGTGGCATCAATCCGATTGTAGAAAAAATTAGAACTCAAATTTGCAGAAAATATTTTGTTGGTTTTTGCCGATAGTATAAGCTCCAATCCGGCAGCTTGATCGCTTGCTAAATTTTGCGTGGTAGTGAGCAATGTTGTATCATTTAAGGGAATAACCACACTCGTAAATCCATTTTGTTTGTACCGATAATAAAGACTTGGTACAAAAGAAAAGTATTTATTTTTCCACTGATAGCCACCTTCTACGGAGTGGATGATTTCAGGTAATAGTTTCGGATTGCCGGCTCTGATATTGCGCGGGTCCTGGTACTCAGGAAATGGATTTAATTCATCACCTTCAGGCCGGTTAACCCTTTTGCTGTAATTCAATTGCACCTCTTTATCTTCTGTCAATTTATACGATAAATGCAAGGTTGGATACACTTTAAAATAATTATTAGTAACAAACGAATCTAAGTTGACCAAATGGCTGGAAGTAGCCGCTTGTTCCGCACGCAAGCCTGCTGAATAACCAAACTTTTTAAAGCTTTTTTCATAAGTCACATAAATGGCGTGAAGCGTTTGATCATATATAAATTGATTCGATTTCTCCAGATCTTTTCTAAAATTATTTTGAGCAGCATCATAATATTCTCCATAAAAATTGAGATCAATTTTATTGTAAGAACCATCATAACCGGCTTCTAATTTTGAACTCTCAGATAATGGGTTGGTATAATCAATGGTTAGCCCACTCTGATGCTCCCCGGGTTTTATTAAGGTATTGTCTTTACTCGTGGGTCTTTGCGGCAAGCGGTATGTATTGGTGTAGTGATTGTCTTCCACTTCATCCGCTTTTGACGTATTAAATTCTATTCGAAGTTCATGATCTTCTTTTCTAAATGTATGCTGGAAATAAGCAGTTCCTTCTCTTTGTTTTTCTAATTCAGGATCTATCCGGGTGCGGCTATACTCTTGTACCAACACTTTTTCTTTATTTAAACTAAGGTTCTCAGTTACATCATTTTTAATTTGTTTCCGTATGTAATAATTGCCAGATATACCCAAACTATTGTGCTCATTTAAAGTATAATCAATACCACCATTCAATACATTGGATACAGGTCGAGCTAATGACCGCGTAGCCTGATTGTAATAAGCGGTTGCCCCATTATTATTACCGGTCACGTTACTTCTGTCTACCGTGTTGATCCTCATTCTTCTATCCTGCCTGATGCTGTAATTGCTGAATAGATTCCATTTTTTTGGATGATAATTAAGGGCAATATTTCCATTGTACCGGTCATTATTCCCGGCATTTAATGTGGTAGATCCATTAAAGCCATTACGGATGTTTTTCTTCAAAACAATATTGATGATGCCCGAAGTGCCATCAGGCCGAAAACGTGCGGAAGGATTAGTAATAACTTCTATTCGCTCTATTGAATTAGCAGGTAATTGCTGCAGTACTTCCGCTCTTGACCTACCCATCAGGGGGGATGGTTTTCCATTGATAAGAATCATTACATTGGCAGAGCCTCGTAAACTCACTGCACCTTCAATGTCCACTTCTACAGAAGGTATGTTTTTTAAAATATCAGCCACAGAACCGGAGCGGCTCATTATATCCTGCGCTACATTATAAGATTTGCGGTCAATAGAAGTACTCAATGTTTGATTCTTTCCGGTTACAGTTACTTCACTTAGGCTTTTAGCCCCAGTTTCTAATTCTATTTTTCCTAAATTATATTTGGAAGTATTTGGTAAAATGGAAAATACCGGCGTTTGCAAATTATCATACCCAATAAAACTAATACGCAAAAAATAATCTCCGGGACCAACGTCAGAAAGGCTAAATTTTCCATTTTTATCTGTGGCTGCACCAAGGCTTGCCACACTATCTTTTAATTTCATTACCGTAACAGAGGCGAATTCAATGGGTTGTTTTGAATTTTTATCTACCACCGTACCTGTAATTACCCCTTGCGCAAAAAGCCCATTGCTTGTCAATAGAAATGCAGCAAAGCAGAGTAGCCATCGAACCATAAAGCGATATTTTAGTGCAATATTATTAGTCATTTCTGTACTAATTCTGAAGAGCCTTTAAGATGGGTTTAAGATTAGCTATTATTACTTATTCATTAATTAGTACGGAATTATTCTCAGCAAAATTTTTCCTTTTACTGATCAAGCGAAGGAGGGTAGGAAGAACAATAAGCAATAGAGGAAGCGCTATTACAAAACCACCAATAACCGCTATTGCCAGGGGTTGATGCAGTTCTGCGCCGGTACCAATTCCTATTGCTAACGGAAATAAGGCGATAATAGCTCCCAGAGCAGTCATCAATTTCGGCCGCAGGCGGGTAGAGATTGAGTAGATCACTGACTCATCCGCATTATTAGATAATTGATAAGATTCTCTGAATTGCAGGTAGGTAAAAATGGCATTTTCTCCAATGATACCAACGATCATAATGAGCCCGGTGTAGGAACCCACATTTAATGGGGTACCGGTAAAATAAAGCGCCATATAGCTTCCTGAAATACCTAAAACAGCAATCAATAAAATTGAAAGTGCCACCAAAAAATCTTTAAAGAGGAATAAGATGACTCCAAAAACCAAAAGACTTGAAGTGATCAGGATCATTAATAATTCATGAAATGATTGTTGTTGTTCTGCATACGCACCACCATATTCAATATGATATCCTTGAGGCAAAACAATCTCGGCACGAACCTTCTTTTGTATTTCTTTCATAGTGCTGCCAAGGTCTCTTCCATCCAGGCGACCAGAAACAACTCCCATTGATTGCAGGTTTTCTCTATTTATTTCTGCATCTCCACTATTTACTTCTACTGCCGCAAGGCTTGTGATAGGCATCAACCTTCCGGATGGTAAAAAAATCTGCATTTGCTTAATGCCTTCAATGCTTTGTTTGTTGCTGCCCGGATACAACAAACGGATAGTTGATAATTGTTCCTTTTCCAATACATCTCCAGAGGTGGTGCCTTGTAAGGCAAGCTGCACCTGCGTTTGAAGGGATTGAGGTGAAAGCCCATATTGAGCAAGCGCTGCATTGTTTGGTAAAATACTTACTGAAGGGCCTGAAATAATAATTCCATTACTCACATCTGCAGTGCCAGTAATGCCTTCTAGCAATGTTCCCACCTGTTCACTAAGCTGATGGAGTTTCTCAATGTTATCTCCATAAATTTTTAGTTCAATTGGTTGTACCGAGGCCATCAGATCTCCAAGCATATCACCTATCACTTGTCCGAAATCTATCACCAAAGCCGGCTGTGTTGATTCAATTTTTTTTCGGATATCTGCAATTACTTCGTCACTTGTTCGATCACGTTTCTTTTTTAATTGAATCAGGTAATCTCCATAATTGGGTTCGGTAATAAAAAACCCCATCTGCGTTCCGGTTCTTCTGGAGTAGGCTGCTACTTCGGGCACCTTAGCTATAATTTTTTCTGCCTGCCGCAACATTCTATCTGTTTCTTCCAATGAAGTACCGGGTGGAGAAGTATAATCCAAAACAATGCTGCCTTCATCCATTTCCGGTAAAAAACCAGTTTTCAATTGGGGCAAAATGAGAAACATCGAGATACCCAGCATGATCATAAATAAGATACTTATGACTGGCCTGAAAATAAAAAAGGAAACCCATTTCTGTTTTTTCACTTCATGGGCTGGAGTTGCTTTCTTTTGTATAGGTGTTTTTTTATTTTTTGTAAATAGTAAATAAATAACCGGAAGACAGATCCAGGTAACGAAAAAGGAACTTACTAAGGTGATGATCATGGTATTGGTCATCACTTTAAAATAAGCACCAGCCACTCCGCTCATTAATTCAAAAGGAATAAAAATGACTATCGTACTCAAAGATGATCCCACCATGGCTGGAAATAAATATCGTATTGCTTTTTGTACAAGAGATTGGGTGGGCTCGTCCGGATGTTCCTCATGGGTTCGATGAATTTGCTCCACTACTACAATGGCATCATCTATTATTAACCCAATAGCCGCCGCTATGGCGCCTAAGGTCATAATATTTAATGTATATCCAACTGCATATAAAACGATAAGGGAAAGACAAATGGTCACCGGAATAGTAACCAATATAGTGGCACTTGCTTTTAGCGATCGCAAGAAAATAATTGCCACAATAATAGCCAACGCAAGCCCAATCCATAAACTGTCTGTGACGCTGCGTACCGAATCATTTACAAAATCAGCCTGCACATAATAAGGTTGTATCGTTACACCATTTGGCAACAGACTACGCAAGTCTTCTACCTTTTGGTGCATTTCTTTAGAAAGGGAAACAAGGTTGGAATTAGGTTGCTTAATGACAGCTACTAATATCCCTTCCTTTCCGTTCGCATTGATCTTAGTGTATTCTACCCCTTCATTGATGGAGACTGTTCCAATATCTTTTAATTGCACTAACCTTTTTCCATTGGATATAACCACATTCTCCAATTCTTCCAATGAGTGCACACTCGCATCGGTAACCGTTAAGTACAACAATCGGTAGTCCGATAAATACCCATTGGACTGGATAAAATTTGTTTGAGCAAGAGCCGCCGCTACCGCCTCGGGGGTAATGCCGAGCGTGCTCATTTTTTGTTGGTTTAAGGTAAGGCCATATTCTTTTTGTTTGCCACCAATGATACGAACTTCGGCCACGCCGGACACTTGCGATAGGAATGGTTTTACCGTATACAACGCCAACTGTTTCATATCAATTGGTGTTTTGCTATTACTGGTAGTTTCCAGTGTATATCCTATCACGGGCAGTATCGAAGGATTCATTTTTTCTACCGTGATGGCGAGGTCGGGAGGAAGGCTATTTCTAATTTGTGCAATCTTAGATTCAATGCGTTGCTGGCTTAGATCAATGTTTGCATCCCAATTCATGAATGCAGAAATTTCGCAACTACCGCGACTGGTGGTACTTCTAATGTCTGCAAGGTCGGGCACTTGCTTGATGGCATTTTCTAATGGCTGCGTCACCGTCACCATCATTTTATTTACCGGCTGCAGTCCGGCATCTGCAATAATTTTAATTTTTGGAAAGGTTATGTCTGGGAAAAGGGAGGTCTGCAATCGACTGTACACAAAACCACCACCACAAATAATAAGAAAAATTATTACGGTGAGTGGATTTTTATATGTTACAAAAAACTGTTTCATTGTTCGCTTTTCACCAATTTTACTTTTGCGGTATCTCCTAATCCATAATTTCCACTAACCAATATTTTATCTGTTGGCAAAAATTGAGGTCTGATGATTTCTACTTTGCTTTCTGTTTCCATTCCTTTAAGTACTACCACTTTTACTGCTGTGATGGAGTCTATCATTTTCATTACCCAAAAAGAAGATTGCGTTTCGTCAGTTAGTAAGGCTTGCTTAGGTAATGATGGGGCACCTTCTCGCTCGGAGGTGAGGATATGAACTTTTGCAATAAGATTTTGTGGTATCGGGTGCGTCGCATTTACTTTAAGTAAGACGCTTTGGGTTTGAGAAGCTGAATCAACTGTTGGCAACATGGAAGAAACAATTCCATTTAAATGAGTGCCGTCCGGTAGTTCTACATCAAGGCTTTTTCCCATACTCACATAGCGACGCAATTCGTAAGGAAGATTTAAAACAAATCCAAAGCTCTTAGCATCTGTTACTACAGCTAATTGCTCACCATCCTGTACATAGTCGCCCGCCTGGTGATTCATTTCCTGCACGTACCCCGAAGCAGTTGCTTTAATGTTGATTATCCCAGAAAAATGAAAGGATGGATCCAGGTTATTGATTGTATTTCCTAATGCTTTTGCTTCTTTTGTAATTAAGGTAAAGGCAGTTTGTCCGGCCCCGATGCGCTGGCCTAGCTTTATATTAATGGATCTGATATAGCCATTGGTAGAGGCTTTGATGATATTACTCTGTAAAAAAGACGAGGTAGCATTTAATGAAATTGATTTACTTAATGTAGTATTTTCTATAGAGGTAACGGTAACCGGTGTACGTACTTCGTCCACCGCATCTTCTTCTGCAGCAGTGGAATTTTTATGCCCGCAGCAAAATGAGAATAACGAAATAATGGTAAGTAAAAATATTTGTTGCTTCATTCTTTATAAGTTTAGCTTACCTGTTCCAGTAGGCTAATTGATTTAATATTCTTAAGCGGCTAATACTATTTTGCGACAACAAACTTTGAGCGGATAGGTAAGTGGATACCGCAATAACATAATCCTTCATTGTGATGTCTCCTGTTTCCAACAATTTGCCATTGGCTACCATAAGCGTATGCGTATACTCTATTTGTTTGTTTATTTTATTGACCAGTAAATCAATAGATTTTAATTGTTGTTTTAGTAAAGCCTGTTGCTGCCTGTATTGGTTTAAAGTATATTCTTTATTGTTTTGCCTTGTTTTTTCTAGTATGGAAAGTTGGGATTGTTTTAAGATTTTTTGTTTCCCATCATAGATAGGTATCACAAGGCTGACACCAAAAGAAAATCCAAAGTTTTTATATGGTGTGCGATGCAGTGTTGAATTATATCCTGCATCACTATAAGCTCCAAGCCGGGGTTTGTATTCCAAATCGATCAGGGTCTTTCTATTTTGCAGCCGCAAACTATCTGTAATAAAACGGTTGTAAAAAACGGTATTATAAAAATCCTGTTCAAGGGTATCTGCTATATTAATTTTTTCAATTCTTTGAATGCTTGTGTCTACTACACCTGCCAGATAGTTGAGGGTTAGATAATCCTGATTGTATTGTATTTGTGCCTGCAGGTAGGTGAGTTCCTGCTGCTGCATGGTTACATAAAAAGTAAGGTAATCCGTTTGCTTGTATACAGTTGACTGAGTTAATTTTTTTAATATGCTTTCTTCCCGTTGCATCAAATCAAAGACCTCTCGGTTATAATCTGCTGTCAATAAATTACCATAAGCAGTTATGTATTGATCGGTGATCGTACGCACAAGGTCTCGCTGCGATAATTGAATAGTATCCAGCAAAGCCCTGTTTTGAAGAGCAATAGTTTGATATTGAGCAAAGAGATTGTTGCGGCTGATATAATTTCGGTTGGCCTGTATAAGGGCAGATACATTAGCAATGTTTGAGATGGCTTCATCGTAACCATATCCGTGAATGATAGGAGCGTAGGAAGTAGTGCTAATAAAATTTACCTGAGGCCGAAGCGAGGCAGAGAGCAACTGGCTGTCAATTTTTATGGAAAGTATTTGGGCCTGGTATTCTTTTAATACAGGACTATTTTGTTCTGCTTGTTGCAGAAAATAGTCAAGGGTACGGATTTGGGAAAATGAAAAAGTATACGTGGAAATAAATAAAAGAGTAAACAGATATTTCATCTATAAAATATTGTATAAAACTAATCCTGTCAATAGTATAAGGTTACCTAAATTTTCTAATTGTAAATAATTCATTTTATGAAAACAACAAATGCTTTTTTTTTGAAACTTATTTCCCGTTCCTGTTATTAAAATTAACAGCACTATTTTCTTTGTACTTATAGGGTAAAGTACAATTGAAAATAGAACTGAATAAACAACTTAAGCACGTCAATTAGGCCTACGTCCTTCAATTATTATTCCTTAAAGAAATTTTAAGGAACAACCATTTAAAATTTCGAATTTTCATCTTTCTTCTTCCTACTTTGAATATTTTTTTTAAATAACATTAAATGATGTCTTTAATCAATACGGATACTTCTGTACAATTGCTAACAATGAAAAAGTATAATTCCTTTTTACAATTAATTGATTGATTTTATTAAAGTGCAATTTAAAACCTAAATCTGTTTTCATTTTGAAGCCATATTTCCCCACTTCAGATTTGCTTCAGAATTACTCATTAAGTTCCCTTCGGTTTAATCAAATAAAAATTTAAGCATGAATATTTTAAAAATAAATGCCTGTCTTTTATTTTCCTTTTTAGCCCTTTTTTCTTTTGCACAAAAAAGCCACAATTATAAAGTGGTCAAAACATTCAAAATTCAAAGCTCCGGTGGTTGGGATTATATTGCTGTAAATGGTAATAATTTATTTGTAAGTCATGGTACGCAAGTCAATATTCTGAACAAGATAACCGGCGATTCGGTAGGAATCATTCCAAACACTTCTGGGGTTCATGGTATTGCCTTTGACGTTGCTCATAATAAAGGATTTACCTCCAATGGCCGCTCAAACAACAGTACCGTTTTTGACTTAAATACCCTTAAGGCAACCGGGGTAATTGCCACAGGTCAAAACCCGGATGCTATATGTTACGAGCCCTTTTCTAAAACCATTATTACCTGCAATGGGCGCAGCAATGACCTGACTATTATTGACCCGGTCACTGAAAAAGTAATAAGCACAATACCCGTGGGTGGCAAACCAGAAACAGCGGTACCGGACGGCGCAGGAAAAATTTTTGTAAACATTGAAGACAAAAGTGAAGTGGCCGTAATTAATATGAAAACGTTTGTCGTAGAAAATACCTGGTCAGTAGCTCCTGGCGAGGGCCCTACTGGCCTGGCTTATGACGAAAGTACCCAACGCTTATTTGTAGGCTGTGATAATGAATTATTAATAGTGCTTGATGCCACCACAGGAAGAGTGGTAGATAAATTAAAAATAGGTAAGGGTTGTGATGGGGTGGTGTTTGATAAAAAGAATAAACTGATTTTTACCTCCAATGGAGAAGGCACTATTACAGGAATTAAAGAACAATCTTCTACTTCATTTTCCGTTGTAGGAAACTATACAACCAAGCCTGGTGCACGTACATTAATATTAGACAATGAAAAGGGTATTTTATATTTACCTACGGCCGATTTTGAGCAAACAAGTACACAAAATGAACGCCGCAAAATGATACCCGGAACATTTCAAATTCTTGTGGTGCAATAATTGGTGTGAATTAAGAAATTTTATATTTATAGCCTGTTGAAACAATCTAAATTATGAAGTACTATAGTTTAATCCTTTTTGCCTTATTATTTTCTTCTGTTTCTTTTGCGCAGCAACCCGATACATTAATTAGAAAACTGGATAGCTTAAGTAATAAAGCGGACAGTGCCGGTGGCCAAATTAATAACATAAATGAGGACGCCTATAATTACAAAACAAAAATTAATGTTCCGACCTATTTCATTTTGTTAGGCAGTGATTTGAAACAACAGTTCACCGCACCTTTTCATCTGAAAGGAAAGGACTGGAAAAAGGTGGGCATTTTTGCAGTAGGCATGGGAGCACTTGCCCTTGTAGATGAACCCATTCAACGCTCGGCTGTAAAATTTAGAAGTAAAAGCCAAACGGTTAGAAGTGTGAGTAAATACGTCACCAATTTTGGGGGTGCATATGAGGGCTATACCCTTGCCGCTCTAGGCACCTATGGTTTATTATTTAAAAATGAAAAAGTAAAAACGACCACTTTATTGGCCACGCAGGCCTACATTACCGGTGCAGTTTCATTTTCAGTATTAAAATTTTTAACCGGAAGGCAACGACCAAATACTTATAACCCGGTAACAAAAGAATCCGAGCCAAAATTTCATGGCCCTTTTTATAAAACAGGGTATGATATCAACGGAAGGCATATAAGTTCCACCTCCTTTCCATCCGGGCATACCACGGTGGCTTTTGCTGCCGCCACTGTCTACGCTATGGAGTATCGCGATAAACCTTTTATACCCTTTTTAGCTTATTCTGCTGCTACTCTTATTGGCATCAGCCGTATTACGGAAGATCGCCATTGGGCTACAGATGTATTAGCCGGTGCTGCGCTTGGATTATTAACAGGCCGTCAAGTGGTAAATAACTATCACCGGTACGCAAAACTTAAAGCCCCAAATCAAAAGAAAAATACGGTGACCTTTACGATGCAGTATCAGCACGGCACAGTTATGCCGGGCCTTGTTTATAAGTTTCGATAACTTCTAATCAATTATAGCATGGATGCTACACCGGAAGTAAAGCAGAAAGTAAAAGGTTTCTCCTTACGGTTTCTTATAGTCGCCGGATTATTTTTTGCTGCCCTCTTATTATTCATTGCCATTACAGACGAGATAGTTCTTGAGAATGAAAATGGTTTGGATGTTTGGGCATTTCAACACTTACAATCCATAACTAATCCGGCAATGACCAAAGTGATGTTGGCCATTACTTTTTTTGGATCCTCTTATTTTTTATTGCCGGCTTATATATTATTGATTTTATTTTTTCTTCTGATTAAAAAAGATACCCGCGTGTCGTTGGATGTAGCGGCAGTAGGCCTCACCAGTACAGGTATTTTGTTTGGGCTTAAGGCAATTTTTCACCGACACCGGCCCCTCGATCCTTTGGTGCATGCTGTCAATGGTTTTAGCTTTCCCAGTGGTCACTCTTTTAGTTCCTTTACTTTTTTCGGCCTGCTTATATACATTATCTGGAACCACCGGGTGCAACCTACCCTTCGGTGGGTGCTTACCTTTTTGTTTTTTTTAATAGCCTGTTCTATTGCCTTGAGCAGGGTGTATCTGCATGTGCATTTTGCGAGCGATGTCATTGCCGGCTTTTGCCTTTGCGTAGTTTGGTTAGGCTTGTCCTTTTGGGTAATGAAAAAATTAGAAGATAAAGGAATTTAGATATAAGGGTTTATATAGGCGCCGTTTTTAAACTAATTTTAAAAAAATGATGCGCTATGAAGTCGATTGTCTTATTTTTTATTTTTTGTATTCCCACCTTACTATTTGCCCAACATATTCGATATGAATTTGCAGCTCCCAATGCAGCACACCACGAAGCCCAAATATCTATAACGGTGGATGGATTGCCGGCAGGTCCAGCTGTATTCCGGATGAGTAGGTCATCCCCAGGGCGCTATGCCACGCATGAGTTTGGTAAAAATGTATATAACGTATCAGCAGTAGATGAAAAGGGAAACCAACTCGCAGTGCAAAAAACAGATCCGGAAGTGTACCAGGTTGCTATTCATAAAAGCGTAGTGACACTTTCTTATACTTTGTATGGAAATTATGCGGATGGCACTTATGCCGGCATTGATGTAAGTGGTTTCCATTTAAACATGCCCGCTGTTTTTATGTGGGTCAAAGGGATGGATAAAGCGCCCATCACAGTCCATTTTACAAAAGGAAATAGCGATTGGAAAATAGCAACCCAACTTAAACCGACCAACGACAATAATACATTTACCGCTCCGGGATTGCAATATTTTATGGATTCTCCTACTAAGATTGGCAATCTGCACATCCGGGAATGGACCGTCACTAATCCTGATAATAAAACATACACATTCAGATTGGCCTTGGAGGCCGAAGCCACCGAAAGCCTCGTGGATTCATTTGCCAAAAAAGTAGAAAAGTTGGTTAAGGTGGAGCAGGCGGTGTATGGCGAAGTGCCCGCGTTTGATTACGGCACCTACACATTTATTGCCAGCATCAATCCTTATGTAAAAGGAGATGGAATGGAGCACCGCAATTCTACCATGATTACTTCTGCACGCACCTTTAATGGCAGCGATAATTTATTGCCTGTGTTTGCACATGAATTTTTTCATTGCTGGAATGTAGAGCGGATCAGGCCCAAAAGTTTAGAGCCCTTTAATTTTGAAAAAAGCAATATGAGTGAAGCTATGTGGGTGGCAGAAGGCTTTACACAATATTATGGACAGTTACTAATGAAAAGAGCTGGCTTTACTACGGATGAAGAATTTTTGATGCAGCTAGCGGGACTGATTAATGCAAAAGAAAATACACCCGGAGGACAATATTATTCACCTATAGAAAATAGTCAGCGTGCTGTTTTTGCAGACGCAGGAGTATCTATTGACAAGAATAATTATCCCAACATGTTTACATCGTACTACGTGTATGGTGGAGCTTTGGCACTTGCGCTAGATCTGCAACTTAGAGCCACTTTTAATTCTTCACTTGATATGTTTATGCGCCAAATGTGGAAACAGTATGGCAAGCCGGAAAAACCATATACGTTACCACAAATGCAAGAAACGCTTGCTTCTGTTTCTAACAAAACCTTTGCAGCTGATTTTTTTAAAAACAATGTTTATGGTCACCAATCAATTGATTACAATAAATTACTAAAACCATTTGGCTTTGGTGTGAATACAATGAGTGATGGAAAAGCATGGTTGGGCAATACCCGCTTCACTTCAGAAAATAATCAACTTACTATTTCTGGGAATGTCACCAGAGGTACCCCTTTTTACGCAGCAGGATTGGATGTAGAAGACGTGTTGCTATCGGTAGATGGAACAGAGGTACATGATAATAATGACCTAAATACAATAGTACAAAACCACAAGCCGGGTGATCGTTTAAATGTAAGCTACAAGCATCGGACAGACATCAAGGAAGCTACCATAACGCTTACTGAAAATCCATTATTTACTATTTCCAAATTGAAAGATGCGGGTAAAAATCAAATAGAATCATACAAAGATTGGATTAGTAGTAGCCAATAGCTTTCAGCAATTTGCAATAAATAGAAAGTTTAATAAGAGTATTGGTACGGTTAATTTTTTTTTATGGTTAGGTTACTCTCTTTGTTAGATAATGATTTTTATAAGTTTACCATGCAGCAGTGCGTGTTAAAAATCTTTCCACGGGCAAAAGCACGCTATCAATTTATAAATAGAGGGAAACATCTTTTTCCACCTGGCTTTGCAGAAGATTTGCGGCTATCTGTAGAAAATATGCGAAGCCTTTGCCTTAGCAAAGATGAAAAGAGATTCCTCTCAACTAACTGCCCATACCTTGATCCCGTTTACCTCGACTTTTTGCATGGCTACCAATACAATCCTGAAGAAGTAATAGTAGAACAGCGGGGATCAGAATTAGATGTTTCCGTGGAAGGCCCTTGGTATCGAACTATTTTATGGGAAGTGCCACTGCTGTCCCTTATTTGTGAGAACTATTATCAAATGCTACCCGAAAGCCGCATAGAAGATGATGCCGTTTATGAGCGAGCCAAACAAAAGATGGATTCTTACAATAAATTAGGAGTTACCATTGCAGAATTTGGTACCCGGAGGCGCCACTCGTATGCGGTGCAAAATATAGTAGTAAAGGCCCTAAAAGAAAATGGCGGTGCATCCTTTGTGGGAAGCAGCAACGTACACCTGGCGCACCTTCATCAATGCAAACCAATAGGTACGCATGCACACGAGTGGTTTATGTTTCATGCCGCTAAATATGGATATAAAATGGCAAATTCTATAGCGCTGGAGCATTGGGTGGAGGTATACAGGGGCGATTTGGGCATAGCCTTATCGGATACATTTACAACAGAAGAATTCTTTACACAATTTGATAAAAAATTTGCAAAGCTTTTTGATGGAGTGCGGCACGACAGTGGAGATCCCTTAGATTTTGCAGATAAAACTATAAGGCATTACCAAAGTATGGGTATTGATCCCACTACCAAAACCATTACGTTTTCTGATTCACTTGACTATGAAAAGGTGGCGCGGATTGCAGCTCATTGCAATGGAAGAATTGGAATGTCCTTTGGCATAGGTACTAATTTTTCCAATGATGTAGGTTTAAAGCCAATGAATATTGTAATGAAAATGACAGAAGCAAAACCGGAAGGAACCATGTGGACACCTACGGTAAAATTGTCTGATGAAAAAGGAAAATATTCGGGAGATCCGGATACAATCGCACTGGCAAAAAAAGTATTAGGCATTAAAAATTAAGGCGAGGAAGATTGATCATCAGTTTTTGTACTTATGTATTTAAAAAGGATATTTGCTACTGAGCCAATGGCGCTTTTTACAAATTAATTTTTTATAACTAAATAGTAACCATGCAAGAAAACGAAGACATTTTGAAACCAACAGAAAAGGATACCAAAACAACAATCGCTTCTGAATATACTATTGAAGAACGCGATACCGTTGCCGATATTGAAAATAAATTAGGTATCTCATGGCAGGAGATTGAAGCAGCTAATAAGGATGTGTTGCAGGAAGGCGATGCACTATTTGCTGGTATGCGCTTAAAAATACCAACGAAGGAGTAAAGCAAATTAACGGAAACTTTATTTCAAGCATTAATACCGAATCATTGTATTCGGTATTAATGCATTTAAAAAAATAAAATATTGGTTCAGAAATTTAGAGGCAATCCAACTAGGTTGCCTTTAAGTTTTGTCGAATTACATCCCAATAGGCTTTGCCATAGTCAACTAATAACTCAGAGCCGGCAGGTATATTTTTTCCCGATTCAATATATACTCTTAAGCCGTCATTTAAAAAGTGGCAATTGTTTGTAACCCCTTTTATTCTTTTCAATCCACGGGCATCGTTAGCATACCGGGCCCACGCTTTCAAGGTTCTTTTAGCATCAATTACATGCTTCGGGTTTACCGTATAAATGTAAAAATTGGTGCTGTCATATTCCACGTCTTTCCAGGTAGTGATGCGGCCTTTGTATTCTACTATCCGGGTTCCTTTTTCAATAAAAACAGTAGTAAATAAACCTTTGCCTGCATTGGGTATTGTTGATTCTTTAACCTCCAGGTATTTTTCAAGTAATGCCATTCTAAAAATTAATCAATTGTAAAAAAGACGATCAAAGATGCCTGTAATTTTTTGTACCTATAAAACAATTATGCCTTGATACTATAAAGGAATTTTATAGAGGCCATCAAAGAGCAAGATA
The DNA here is from genome assembly GCA_039921625.1 of Chitinophagaceae bacterium. Classification (GTDB taxonomy): domain Bacteria; phylum Bacteroidota; class Bacteroidia; order Chitinophagales; family Chitinophagaceae; genus Flavisolibacter. Next base: position 2,453 of record JBDSBL010000042.1, on the reverse strand, counting down.
TTATTGGTTGTAGATAATTTTAAAAAATTATTTTAAAAATGTTAAGAATCGACAGCTTTGTAATCCAACAATTTTTTAACGGTTACGGGTACAATTTTGGAAAGGAAACAGAAGTTTATAAATTATGAAATCGGTCACTTTACTACACCTTTTTTTACTCACAGGAATTTTACCTATTACTAACTATTCATCTTATAAAAATTTATTGGAGCATCGGGAAGCAGTGGTGGCCGCACCCAACACAGGTATTACCGTAAATAAACAGCTGGTGCTGGAGTTGGTAAATAAGATCAGGATGAGTGGGGTACAGTGTGGCGATACTTATTATTACCCCGTGCCTCCAGTGCAATGGAATGTACAATTGGAAGCAGCTGCCTTTGAACATAGCAAGGATATGTTTCAAAATAAATACTTCAGCCATCAAGCCAATGATGGAACGAAAGGCGGAGCCCGCATTGAGGCAGAAGGTTATTGGTGGTCCACTTACGGTGAAAACCTTGGTTTAGGATATGCCAATGAAAAGCAGGTAGTGGAAGCCTGGTTAAAAAGTCCCGGCCATTGCAAAAACATTATGAATAAAAGTTTTAAGGAAATGGGAGTAGCAAGAGTGGGCAATTACTGGACGCAGGACTTTGCCGCCCGCTGATTCTGTTCTATAAATTAATTCTGCGCCTTATCTTATTAATGTTATGCTTCCTTTTTGATTTACTTGTTTTTTTTGTATCCCTGTCAGTATAGCGAAGCATCCACACATACACTCCCGCCTGCTGCCGGTTTCCGTTCAAAGTGCCGTCCCATCCCATTTTCCAGTCTTTCGTTTTATAAATTAATTGTCCCCAACGGTTGAAAATTTTAAAATCCAGGTCATCTGCTTTTACAGCATTGGCCGGAAAAAAAGTATCGTTTAATCCATCGCCATTTGGAGTGAATGCATTGGGAACAGCCAGATTGCATCCGGCATAAATAGTTACTATTTTTTGAGCGGTAGCTACACAGCCAAAGCTATCGGTGATGGTATAACTAACCACAAAAGGCCTTTGCTGCAACGGCACGGCATATACATGAGTGGGTGATGCCACTGCAGCAAGGCCGCCATCTCCAAAAGTCCATTTATGATTTAATATGGTACCAATCGCTGTAGAAGTAAATAAGATTGGTTCGTTAGGACAATTATCTTCCACCACTGAAAAGGAAGCTTGAAGCCTATTTAAAAGTGGAACGGCTTTAATACCTGTATCGCTGCAAAAGCCGTTGCTGACAATCAGCTGAACGGATTTTTTATCAAATATTGAATACACGGCAACCGGATTTTGATTGGAGCTTTGAAGGCCTTCATCCAGCGTCCACTTCCAATTGGTAACTCCTCCCAAACCTTCATTGAAAAAGGCCACAGAATCTTTTACACATCCATAATTTATTTTGTACGAAAAGTCTGCACTTACGGTGTCTTTTGTAGAGAATGAAATAGAAGATCCGGCAGGCGTTTCTTCACCACATTCATTGATTAATGTATTTCCATCCGTTCCCTTTTTTAGAATAATAGAAAAATTTCCATTGGAAAATAATGGCTTGTCAAATGTTACTTCTATTTCTTTAGTATTTCCATTAGTGCATACCCCATTGGCACTAATGATGTTTACAGGGTTTGTGCCTTTTATTAAAAAATCACTTCCATTATCAGCAATGCTGGAACAGGACATTGGAGTTTTAAAAACCAGCCTTACTTTTTTTGGAGCACAATTCAGTGGAGCCACACTATCCATTGGCGTAGCGGCTCTTGGCAATATAGTAAATGGAATAACATCGGATTCTGAAACGGGTACATCGCAAAAATCCACTAAAGTATTTCCATCACTTCCCCTCTTAATATGTAATGAATAGTTTCCCGGAGCTAAAAATTGTGGCAGCGTGATCTTAATGGAATCTGCATCAAATGTAGAAGAACAATTGATGCCGGTAGCTCCCGTAATAGCGGTGGTGCCGGAGGTAATATAAAAATCAGAACCATCCGCAGCAATGGAGCTACATTTTATTTTTTTGCTAATGGAAAGCCTCAATTCATTGCCACCGCAACTAGCTTCAATTGCTTTAAATTTCGGAGCATTAGGATCTGTAATCACTGCCGTACCGCCACTAAAATTTAAGGAATAACCACTTTGCGTTCTGGTGAAATGGCTAACCAGCATTAGGTAATTATGGTCCTGAATTAAGGTAGGCATTTTGCTGAAAAGGGGCTTGCCAAAACCGCCGCAAACAAAAAGCTGGCTTCCTGCATTTGATGCACCTGTTAAGCCACTTTCCCCACTCCAGTTATTAGAAACCACAAGGTTTGAATTGGTGTAAACTGTATTCGGATCTACACCAGTAATGTCGTACAATTCCCAATCATAATCATCGGCTAAATCATTGGGCGTAATTAAAAAACCTAATGAACCAGATTTAAAACAAGTAAA
>JBDSBL010000041.1:0-2933 GCA_039921625.1 Chitinophagaceae bacterium | reverse complement strand
CAATGGTATTGTGTGTGTATACCTGAGTAGCCGCAAGGTTGCTATGACCTAATAATTCTTTTACTGCGTTTAGATCCGCCCCATTGTTCATCAAATGAGTGGCGAAGGTGTGCCGGAGTACATGCGGACTTCTTTTTTCAATAGTGGTTATTAAGTCTAAATATTTTTTTACACCGTTGTACACGCTTCTTGGTGCAAGTGCTTTCCCCCTTGCGGACAATAATAAAATATCAGAATCTAATATAATTGGCAATGACCTTCTTTCATCCTGATACGACTTTAAATCAGTTAGAAGTTCTGTGTTCACTGGTATGATCCGTTCTTTATTTCCTTTACCCAATACTTTAATTGCTTTTCCTGAAAAATCAATCCCGGACAGTTTTAATTGAATGGCTTCGCTTAGACGTATACCGGTATGATAGAAAAGTAATAGCACTAATCTTTCCGTTTTTCCTTTCCAATCTTCAGTAAAAGCAACATGATTAAATAGAGTGGCCATGTCTTTATCCGCTACAAAATGCGGTAGCTTTCTTTCTACTTTAGGCGCTACCACTTTACCCATAGGAGATTGACTAAGCGCTCCTCTTTTTATTTGGTATTTAAAGAAGGAACGAAGGGTAGAAATTTTGCGGTTAATGCTTTTGGCGGATAGTCCACCATCCTTCAATGAGGCAAGCCAACTTCTTATAAACGTATGAGAAAGCTGATGTAGCGGCGTAGCACCATAGGAAAGTTCTATAAAATCAAAAAAAGAAATGAGATCTGTTTGGTAGGAAATAATGGTATGCTGTGAGTACCGCTTTTCAAATTGGAGGTAGGCCAAAAAAGGCTGCATAGCGGGATAGGCAATAACCATAAAAAAGAATAGCTGCAAAGCTATAAACTTTGCAGCTACAAATATTATGAGTAGAGATATTAACCTTCTATTTTACCGCTGGCAATTTGCTGCTTATATACTGCTTTCAACACTTGCGTTCTACGGCGAATAGATGGCTTTATGAAAGCCTGTCTTTCACGCAATTGCAACAAGGTTTTAGCTTTTTCAAATTTCTTTTTATACTTTTTTAAAGCCTTATCTATGTTTTCGCAATCTTTGGAATCAATTATTAACATACGGTTATACCCCCTTTATTTGTTTTGGGAGGGCAAAGATAACATCCCTTTTTGTTTGAAACCAAAATAAAATGCAAAAAAAATCGGATTTTGGCAGCATGTTTACAGGTATTATTGAAGCATTAGGGGAAGTGAAGGATTTGATTAAAACAGGAACTAATTATTCTTTTTGGATTGAAACTTCATTTACTTCTGAATTAAAAATAGATCAAAGTATAGCCCATAATGGAGTATGCCTTACTATTGAGGACATACAGGACAACAGATATAAAGTAACAGCCATACAGGAAACATTAAATAAGACTAACCTAAAAGATTGGAAAAAAGGAACAATTGTAAATCTGGAAAGGAGCTTGCTGCCTACCAGCCGGCTCGATGGCCATTTTGTGCAGGGCCATGTAGATGCTACTGCAATCTGTACTCAATTGAACAATGTTACTGGCAGTTATGAGATTCAATTTTCTTTTGATAAAGAATTTGCTTCCTATATAGTAGAGAAAGGTAGTATTGCTATAAATGGAATTAGTTTAACTGTATTTGATGTAACTGAAGACACGTTCAAAGTAGCTATCATTCCTTACACCTGGCAACATACAATGCTACATTTGCTGCAAATCCACGATTGTGTCAATATCGAGTTTGACCTTATTGGAAAATACATTCTTAGAAAATTATCTTTGACCTTGCCTTGATTTTTATAAGTAACCATGCTATCCAATATTTACGATGAAAACTGAAACTGCAAACCGGATTTGGTACCCTGCTTTGGATGGGATAAGAGGTTTGGCAATTTTGTTAGTTGTTTTCTATCACAACTTTGGATTCATTGATTATTTTTTCTTTGGGTGGCTTGGTGTCGATCTTTTCTTTGTCCTTTCAGGTTTCCTCATTACCGACATACTAATAAGAACCAGAAACAATCCCCACTTTCTTTCTTCTTTTTATAAGAAAAGGGTACTTAGAATTTTCCCTCTTTATTATTTAGTTCTAATCATTTTTCTGGTAGTAATACCCGCCCTCCAATTACCTATTCCAGGACTCTCCTACTTTTTACAAAATCAACTGTGGCTTTGGTTGTATCTGCAAAATTGGTTATTTATTTTTAAGCCTCCCGGTAGCAGTACTTTGCTTACACCTCTTTGGTCTTTAGCGGTTGAAGAACAGTACTACCTGTTGTGGCCATTCCTTATTTTGTTCGTTAGAAATGTAAAAGTTCTGTTTGCAGTTTTGTTATTATTGCTACTTGGTGTTATTAGTATTCGGTTTGTAATATGGACGTATCAACTCGAAAGTCTTGCTTATTTTAATTTATACACATTTTCCCGAATTGATGGTATCTGCCTAGGCAGCATGCTTGCCTTATTACGTAGTTGGAACGCAAGCCTTGTAAAAAAGAACACCACACTTATTGTATTTATTTTAGCCGCAATCAATTTTCTATTTTTCTTTTTCAATCGCTCTTACCATTTTTCATTTCCTTATTTAGCTGTTGTTGGTTTCACTACGTTTGCTGTATTGTTTTGTTTGCTGGTCAATGAAGCCATAACGAAGGAAAATAAATTTATTGATTTAGTTTTTAATTTGCCGTCTTTAAAATTTTTTGGAAAAATTTCATACAGTCTTTACGTATTTCATTGGCCTATACATTTATTATTGTTCCCGATTATTCTACCTTTTATCCAAAATAATTTAACGGAAAATACCCTTTCCGGCTCCGTCGTTAGTTCCATTGTTACTACCTGTGCAGGAGTATTGATAAGCGTATTTAGTTATCAATACTTTGAAAAAATTTTTTTAAAAATTAAAAACAAGATTGGCTG
>JBDSBL010000040.1:0-16650 GCA_039921625.1 Chitinophagaceae bacterium | reverse complement strand
CTTTTTTTTCATGTAAGAAAGAGACATCGCAAGCCGGCACTAAACCTAATGCACAAGCTGCGATTTTCCCAACCACCGAAAAAGCAAAACAGCAGGTAGCTATTATTAAAGAAGTTAGCACGATTTTGAAAGAAGTGTACCAGGATCAAAAAGCTGTTTACGAGGTTGATGCCACCATTTATTCAGGTTACTATGCCGATGAACGGGTACTTTTAAAAGACCTGCTGTTTCCAGAATTTAGTTCGATTTACCAGAAAGAAGAATTTAAAAAGTTTAAAGCGCCAGTAGGTTTATTTAAATCGCGGTTCTTAACTGCGTTTAGCAAAGGAAATTATCCAAACTTACAAAAAGCCTTTAATTTATCGGGCAGTTCTTCTTTAAGAACAAACGCTGCACCTACAGATACCACCTTGGAGATATTTAGCAACTCAAATGGTGTTTCTATTTACTTCCCATATTCTGAAAACTTCGGCTCAAAATTTTCTCCGGAATACTTTGATAATATAAATGCAGACCCACAAGGCCCAAAAGCTACTATCGTAGCAGCAGACCGTGAGGCTGACGAAGCGCCTGGAAGCCAACCATACATTTGTGGAACAAGAGATAATCAAAGTATATGTTTCAGAAACGTAACAGTAAATGATGCTTATGCCGAGATGTATGCAACGCATATTGTTGGTGTTGGTGCAGATATAGCTCGAACCAGTCAAACTAATCAAACATCTAATGTTTACTTAGTTTTTATAGGTGAAGTAAGATGTACAAATCAATATGATCATCTAATAAGTTTAAATAATGGAGGAGGTTCAGAAATAGTTTTTAGCCGAGGTGATGGTTATTTATCTTATAGTGCCAATGGTCAAATCAACATTTCTCAAGATGCAGTTCCTATTTATTTTAAAAGGAAAGATATAAGAAAGGGTAATTGGAAAGCTGTAAATGAAATATGGGATTCCAATTGGGAGGTTAATAATTTTAATCAAGTGTTAGGAATTTACGAGGAGGATACAGAAGGTAGTACAACCATAGGTGGCTCTTTAACTACAACGGTTCAAGTAACACCTCCTAGTACAACTGGTGGTCCAGGCGCTACGGCTACCAGAACTCTAAACTACTCTTATACATTTCAGACAAAGGATCCTGTGATAAGACAACTTAATTGGAATAGAGAAAGTTTTTATCAATATAATAGAGGGACTTTGGCTAATAATTGTAGTACAAGAAATGGCTGGACAGTTTATGACTGCAATGCTTCGGTTTCATATACAATGCCAGAACAATAAGCTTTTAAATAAAGTAAGGGGTGCTGCAAGGTTACCTCTTACTTTAAACATAATGTTATGAAAATTCGTCTTTTAATCTTTTTATCATTTTTCTTCACTTCTGTTTATTCTCAACAAGAAGCTCACAACAAGTATATTAAGTTAACAGGTGGCAAGGTAAGCTTTGGCACTGGTGATTTTTTTGGTTACGGCTTTTCTACTGAGCTATCAAAAAACATAATTAAACATGTAAATGTAGGTGTAGAAGCAACTATTGAAAATGGCAGAAAACAGCCATCTGTCAATAATAATCTATTAACCTTTCATCAGGTATCAAATGCTGCTGTTACACTAAAAATGAATTATTATCCTTTCAATAAATTCGTGAAAGGTTTCAATGTAGATGTTGGCCCTACCTTAGGTTATCAAAGCAAAACCACTGAAGCAGGGCATACCACCTATTTTGATTCAGTAGGCACTCCATACCTAAGACGTACTATTTTAGAGTATAATAACACATGGTTCACTGGCTACCGCATATCATTGAACTATGATTTCAATTTTATAAAAGGCTTTCTATTTGGCCTAAGAAGTGATTTTAGCAATTATAACAATGGTGATATAAATATACTTTTGGGAGTAAAAGCCGGTTATCGTTTTTAAACAGGATTAATGATATTTGCCACATGGCCCACATCAAACCCTTTAAAGCCCTCCGCCCGCATAAAGAATATGCCGAACAGGTAGCCGCAAAACCCTACGATGTATTAAGCTCAGAAGAAGCCCGCAAAGAAGCCTCCGGCAATCTTCTTTCTTTTCTGCATGTTACCAAATCGGAAATTGATCTGCCACCTACCGTGGATGTGCATAGCGCGGAAGTGTATGCAAAGGCAAAAGAAAACTTAGAGCATTTAACTGACCGCCACATTTTATTTACCGAAGAAAAGCCGTGCTATTACATTTATGAGCTGGCGTGGAAAGGCCGTACGCAAACAGGCCTGGTGTGTGTTTCTTCCATTGAAGATTATTATAAAGACGCAATTAAAAAACACGAATTTACCCGGCCCGAAAAAGAGCAGGACCGCATAGAGCACATGCGCACCATCAGGGCGCAAACAGGCAATGTATTTTTAGCCTGCAAGGATAATAAGGACCTGGAAGAGGTGATGATACATTGGAAAAGCCAAAACTTTGCAGTCTATAATTTTATGGCGGCTGATGGGGTGCAACATTCCATTTGGGTGGTTGATTCTTTGCCAACCATTGACATCATCACAGCTATTTTTAATGAACAAATACCAGCCACTTATATAGCCGATGGTCACCACCGGGCCGCCTCGGCCGCCAAGGTGAGCAAGGATTTTTTGGATAGTGAAGAAGCCCAATATTTCTTAACTACCATCTTCCCTGCGGCCCAATTAGCGATCCTGGATTACAACCGTATTGTAAACGATCTGGGGCCTTTATCTAATGAAGAATTTTTACAAAAACTAACCGCTGATTTTGTAATTGCAGATAGCCCTGAAGCCGTAAGACCAAAAGAACTGCACGGCTTTGGAATGTATCTAAACAACAAATGGTACACACTTACTGCCAAAGAAGGCACGTATAAAAATGATCCGATCGGCATATTGGATGTTACCATTTTGCAGGAAAATATTTTAACCAAAATATTAGGCATCAACGATCCACGCACTGATGCACGGCTTGACTTTGTAGGTGGCATTCGTGGCTTAGAAGAATTAGAAAAAAGAGTAAAAGATGGTACGGCAAAAGTGGCTTTTAGTTTGTACCCGGTAAGTATTCAGCAGCTTTTTAATATAGCAGACAGCGGGCAGGTAATGCCGCCTAAAAGCACCTGGTTTGAACCGAAATTGCGGGATGGCTTGCTGACACATCTTATTTAATAGTACAAAACGAATTGTTATTTAAAAGAAAGAGAGGCTCAACACGTCTCTTTTTCATTTTACTTTGTTTTTATGAAATTAGTTTACGCTTTTATTTTTGGTTGTATACTGGTAGCCAATGTTGCCGGTGCCCAAGACCAAAATATGCAGGAAACCGCCCGCGGATTTATGCGTACCGGCGATTTTGAAAATGCTATTTTAGTATTGAACCGGGCTTTGCAAGGAGATAAAGCCAACCTGGAGCTTCAAAAGGATCTGGCCATGTCTTATTATTTAAAAAGAGATTATGCCAAAGCCCTGGAACAGGTAAAACCAATGGTGGAGCGGGATGATGCAGATGTGATTACCTACCAGATTGCCGGTAATGTGTACAAAGCGCTGGAGCAGGCAAAGGAAGCCGATAAACTATATAAAAAAGGGTTGAAAAAGTTTCCGAAAAGCGGTCCATTGCTTAGTGAATATGGAGAATACCTGTGGGCTGTAAAAGATTTTTCAGCCATCAACCAATGGGAAGAAGGCATCAAAGTGGACCCTTCCTATTCAGGAAATTATTATAATGCGGCCCGCTATTATTATTATACAAAAGATAAAGCGTGGACCCTTATCTATGGGGAAATATTTGTGAACATGGAAAGCCTGACGGACCGGGCGGCCGCTATGAAGACAATGCTGCTGAACACTTATAAAGAAAAGATATTTGTAGATGCTGATATTATGAAAGATCAGGGCAATGTAAAAAGCCCTTTTGCAAAAGCATTTTTACAAACCATGAGCAAAGAATCGGCACTGGCCAACCATGGGGTGACTACTGAGTCTTTAACCGCTATAAGAACCCGTTTTATTTTAGACTGGTTTGCTACCAATGCCACAAAATTTCCATTCCGTTTGTTTGATTATCAGCAGCAATTAATAAAAGAAGGCATGTTTGAAGCTTATAATCAATGGCTTTTTGGAACAGTGGAAAACCTGGCGGCTTATGATAGCTGGACAAAGACACATGCTGATGTTTACAATCGGTTTACCACCTTTCAACGCGGCCGAATCTTTAAAATGCCTGCAGGCCAATACTACCAGCAATTTTAATTTATAGTTACTGACCTCTTTCTAAAGCTCCTCATTTGCAGGAGCTTTTTTATTGGCTGTTCTATTGATTACACCTATTTTCATATCCTTGCATCTTTAGGTAATTTGTATTCCCTCACCAAGGCAAAAAACACGCTTATGACCACTGCTCACCGATTGTTTGACTGTATAGAAGAAAATCTGGAAAAAGGCGCTGATTGCCCGCTGATGGCGGCTAAAGAAGGTGGTGTATGGAGAAAATACAGCGTAGCAGAAATAAAAGAAATCGTTGATAAATTAGGTGCTGGTCTTTTGGCAATGGGTATCGGTTGTGGCGATATGACCGAAGAAAAGCGAGACAAGGTAGCGGTGCTTTCCAGAAACAGACCGGAATGGGTATTTCTTGATCTTGCTGTACAAAAGATAGGAGCTGTATTGGTACCGCTGTACCCTACCATCCATGTAAATGATTTAAAGTATGTATTGAATGATGCGCAGGTGAAAGTAGTTTTTGTAAATGACGAAGAGCTTTATCATAAAGTACAATCCATCCAACAAAGTTTACCCTCGGTACTTCATGTATTGGGCTTTGAACACATAAGCGGATGCCGAAACTGGAAAGAAATATTATCATTAGGCATGCAGGAGCATTTTCAACAAATGGAAACGAATGCTTCTAAAATAAATAAGGAAGATTTACTTACTATAATTTATACGTCAGGTACTACAGGCACCCCGAAAGGAGTGATGCTTTCGCACCACAATGTATTGAGTAATGTAATGAGTACCTATCCGCATTTTCCTTTGCACCAGGGTATTGATACCATTTCCTTTCTTCCACTCAATCATATTTTTGAACGTACGGTTACTTATGTATACCTCTTTGCCGGGGCCTGCATTCATTATGCAGAAAGCCTTGATGCTTTGGGAGATAACTTACGGGAAGTAAAGCCACATATGTTCAGCACGGTGCCGCGGCTTTTAGAAAAGGTGTTTGAGCGCATCATGGAAAAGGGGGAAGCATTGACAGGAGTAAAACGAAAGTTGTTTTTTTGGGCAGTGGCGCTTGCAGCGCAATATGATATACAGGATAAAAAAACGGTGAGCTACCGGTTGCAGTTGGCCCTCGCCAATAAGTTAATTTTTAATAAATGGAGGGAAGCCCTTGGCGGTAATGTAGATGTAATAGTAACAGGCGCTGCGGCTTGCCCGGTGCGCCTGTTACGCATATTCACAGCTGCTGGTTTGCCCGTATTAGAAGGCTATGGCCAAACAGAATCTTCACCCGTGATCACCTTCAATCGCCTGAATGAGGACGAAAGAATGTTTGGTACTGTAGGTACGGTAATAGAAGGTGTGGAAGTAAAGATTGCAGAAGATGGAGAAATATTGTGCAAAGGACCCAACGTGATGATGGGCTATTACAAACGGCCTGACCTCACTGCTGAAACCGTGAAAGATGGTTGGTTGTATACAGGAGATATTGGTATGATGATAAACAATAAATTTTTAAAAATTACCGATCGCAAAAAGGAAATCTTTAAAACGTCCGGTGGTAAATATGTAGCACCTCAGCCTATTGAAAACAAACTGGTAGAGTCGCCATTTATTGAGCAGGTAATGGTGATAGGAGCTGATCAAAAATTTACAGGAGCATTGATCGTACCTTCCTTTCGGGCCATTAAAGAATGGTGCCGGCAGCAAGGAATTTCCATTACAGATAATAATTCAATTATCAACCACCCAAAAGTGCTTCATCAATTTAAAGAGGTGGTGGAAGAAATGAATAAGAATTTTAACCCGGTAGAGCAGATAAAACGGTTTGAATTATTGCCATACGAGTGGTCTGTAGAAAGCGGTGAAATGACGCCAAACTTGAAGCTAAAAAGAAAGGTGATCATGGAAAAAAATAGCGACGTTGTGGAGCGCATTTACAATAAAGAATACCACGGCTAAGTTCTTCTGTTGCTGCTGGGAAGACCAAAAAAAATTTCCAAAAAATAATTTAATTTAAATTGGATTTCGGTCCTCATTTAAGGAAGGGTCTGCCTTAGGAGTAGGTTGACTGGCAGGTAAATCACTAATGTCTTTCCCGCGGCTATTCGGCTCCTGATCCACATATTCCGGTTGGTTATTTAATTGCTCGTCTGTTTTTGATGGTTTGGGATAGGCAGATGGGCGCTCGTTGTTTTTATCGTCGTTGATCATCATTGTTGGTTTAAAATTAAACTTTAAAAAACCAATACACTTCGTACTAAATATGGAAGTGTATTGGTCCGTAAAAGCATCCCAAAATTTATTTTAAAATGGGAAAGCTTTACTTCTTACATTCCTCCTTCTCCTCGGCTTCTGTTGTTGTCATCATCTTTTCCACTTCCCATTCTGGAATGGTCGTTGTCTCTTCCACCCTCGTTAGCATCCGAGTCCATAGAGCGGTTAGAATCTTTACCTAAATTTTCACTCTGGCCGCTGCCTCCTTGGTTATGGCCGCCCATTCCGCTACCAGTTTGGTGAGTTCCCCCTGACCCTGAGTTGGGATTGTTTCTATCCATTCCACTGCCTGATCCCTGATTACTGTGGGAGTCGTTGCTGGAAGAAGAATTTTGATCTCTGTTGCGGGATTCGTTGCCGGAAGATGTTTGCTGCTCTCTGTTACGAGAATCATTGTTAGAAGAGTTCTGATCCCTGTTTTGCGAATCTGAGTTTCTTTGATTGTTTTCCATTACTGTAATTTTTTAAAAAGTCAAGAAATATCAAGAGTAAGAAGATTAGATAAAACTCTATGCCGAGTCGAGAGTATCAAACATTAGCTTGAAAAATAAGTTTTTGATATTTTATTATTTAAAATCAAGCTTCTTTTCCTGGATAATGTAGAACTAATTCACCATCAAAATCACGGCACCAAAGTGTCCTACTTTTTAATTTTAAGAGGTATCAACCGAAAATTTCTATTACAGATAAATGCAAGAAAACCTCTACAAAAAAAAAGCTCCTTTACAAAATCTAAATTCTTTTGTAAGGAGCTTTTATAAAATACACTAACTAGTTACCGCGAAACCTGTCCATCAAATTCACTACCGGTTACCGTTGTTTTTGTGGAACTTCCGGCGCTTTTTAAAGTGCTTTTTATGGGCGCTGGTCCTCCCATAGATTTATCATCCTTAGAAGAACTGCTTGCACGGGAATCTTTATCATGGCTGTGGCCATCTTTATGTCTATCTGAGCCGCTTTTATCGGGTTCTGTTTTACCCTTTTGAGAGGATGAACCACCTGAGGTTTTATGTGTTTCCGAGGGCTTGCCTGTTGTTGATTCCCGGTGGCTTTTATCTGCTTCATGGCGGCTACCGCTGTTAGTACTGCCTTCTTTTGATGAATTTGTTTCGCTGGTTTTTTTCTTTTTGTCTTCCATAAAAAATGATTTAAATGAAAAATTAGATTAGCAAAAAGAAAGACAAAAGAATTATGCCGCAACACATCACCATCCTTCCTGTTTACAGGAGTTGAAGCAGCTTAGTACAAAGTAATTTATGATTGCAATGTAGCCTCTGAGGTAATAGTTGTATTCAACAGTTTAGAGATTGGGCAATTTTTCTCTGCATCCGTTACACATTCCTGAAACTTTTCATTGCTGATGCCCGGCACTTTTCCTTCTACTGTTAAATGAGAGGAGGTAATGCTACCATTCTCCAGGTTTATATCGCACTTCGTTTGCAGGTGTTCCGGCGTAAAACCAGCTTCGCCTAACACAAAACTAAGTTTCATAGTAAAACATCCGGCGTGAGCGGCTGCTACCAATTCTTCGGGGTTAGTACCCGGCCCGTTTTCAAACCTTGATTTATATCCATAGTTTGCTTCTTTTAAAATGCCACTTTGAGTAGATACATTTCCAGCACCTTCTTTTCCAGAACCCTGCCATACGGCTGTTGCGTTTCTTAACATAAAATAATATTTGTTTAAAGATAGATACATAAGTAAAAAGTAAGCTTGAATTAATAGCTCACTAAAAAGTAGGTGACGTATGCTGATGGGAAAAAAGCGGCTCTTTTTTTTGCGATCCCTGAACTCTAATAATACTATATTGGCCACAATGTTTTGCTAATCTTACATCCACTAAGTACTTTCTTTAGTAAAACAGTCTGAGCCCACAATATCTTTATAACATGCAACCTGAGTACCCGCTCAACATTCTCTTCATAGATGATGACCCTGATGATGGCGAAGCATTAGAACAACAAATTGGCAGGTGCAACCCGGAGATAAATTTTATGCAGGTGCATGACGGTTGGGAAGCAATTATGTATTTACAAAAGCTCTCAACAGAAGAAATTCCATCCCTTATTATTTTAGATATCAACATGCGCATCATTAATGGCTTTGAGTTTTTAAAAATTGTGAAAGGGGAGAATTTGTATAATAAAATTCCTGTGGTGGTGTACACCACTTCCAACAGAATAGAAGACCGCAACCTTTGCATTGAATTGGGTGCAATTGATTTCTACACAAAGCCGGACAACGTGGCCGATGTTAAAAGATTAGCCGAAATTTTTGTTGCTCTCTGCTTGGTGGATTCAGCATAAAGAAAAGATGCCGTTAAAATTTCTGTAATTAGAAATGATCTCATTATAAACAAATATTTTTGATCTATGCAACCGACTACCAAGCATGTTGTCCTTTATGCAGATGACGACAGTGATGATCAACAACTAATAAAACAAGCCTTTCAGCAATACGATTCTAATATACTAGTACAAAGTGCCTCCAACGGAGAAGAAGCACTCATTCATTTAAAAAATTTAGACCTTCAGCACCATCGCCCCTGCCTTATAATTCTGGACATTAATATGCCTAAGATGAATGGTAAAGAAGCGCTGGTAAAGATCAGGCAATCTGAAAAATTTAATTCGTTACCGGTAGTATTGTTCAGCACTTCCAGCAGCGGGTTGGATAAAGAATTTGCAAAAAAATGGAAAGCCAACTTTATCAGCAAACCTCTTACCTATGCTGATCTGGCTACTATTGCAGAAGTTTTTGTAAAGCACTGTGATACGGAAGTAAGTAAGAACTTTGCTCTTCAGTGATGATGAAGAATTAAAATAAAATGATATTAATTAAAAAGCGTTTGCCGGAAAAGCAAACGCTTTTTTTATGTCTTGATAAGCGAAAATGGAACATTGATTTTTAGTGAAAAATTACGTCCCACATTATAGATACCCATCCTACCGGTGCGTTCATTAAGTGCTGTATATTTTAACCGGCTGAGGTGATTTTGATAAGTTGTATTACCTAAATTCATTGCATTTAAATAAAGACTGAAAAGCGTTTTATTTTTATGAATCACGTTCGTGCTGATGCCTGCATTAATCAAAGAATAACCCGGGGTTGCCGTTTCCGTTTCATAAGGCGTGAATGGTTTGTTTTGTGAAAAAGTCCGTTCCAATTCAATGTGCGCAGATACATTGCGTAGCTTTTTACCGGTTGCTAAAAAATCGCCCCGAAGCTCACTGATCCATCTGGTAGCAGGTATAAAAGGTATATTTCTCACGCCTTCTATGGCCTCATCAAAAGTTCCCCGCACATAGGAAACCGTATTTTGCCAATGCAACCAATCCAAAGGATGTGGGTGTAGATCTACCAAAAATTCTGCACCGGCAAGAGTTGCATTATGCTGGCCAAATTTAAAGGCCGGAATAAAATCGCCACCTACATTTACCAGCGAATCAGTTCCGTATTTATTAGCAAGTTTACTGTAAAAAATAAAGTTATTTATATGGTTGTAAAAGGTGGTTGCGCTTACCAGCAGATGTTCTGAATTGACCTCAAAGCCAAGGTCTGCCTGAAAGGTTGTTTCTGATTTTAAACTTTGATCACCATATTCATATCGGTGAGTGCCCTCATGGGCTCCGTTGGTTGCCAACTCAGGAATGCTTGGTGCCCGAAAGCCCCGGGCGAGATTTAATTTAATTACCAAATTATTAGAGGCTGAATAACTAACTCCTGCACTGCCGGAAACGTTAGAAAAATTCTTTTGAAACGCATTAAATTTTTCTTTGCCATTTTCCTCAAAATTTTTAGCACTTAAGGATCGGTTATCATATCGAACACCTCCGCTCAGCGTTGCTTTACCAATCGTTTTTTGTGTGTAAATAAAGGTTCCAATATCCACCATATTGTACTCAGGAATTAATACTTCCTCTCCTCTGTTTTTATTGGCTTGTGCCATCCCATTTACTCCAATGGAAGACGTCCAGCCGCGCTTATCTGCAAAGTGATAACCCAGACTGTAATTGGTAGTGGCCAGGTCAAAATGAAGGCTTTTTTCATCTGGGTTATCGGCGTTTCCAAATTCCAGTCGCTGATTGCGTTGCCAGCCAAGGTTAAGAGTTATTTTACCTTGCCCTACTTTAAAACTATTGTCAGCAATAAACTTTAAATGGGCTACCTGCTGGTAAGGAACTTGGGGCATGGTTGAAGAAAAATCTTCACCTGTTACCTCTGATTGTTGCCCGCCGGGCAATTGCTTTAAAAAGTTTCCAGCTGCGTTTCTTTCCCCTTCTATTATACCAAGCTTTTGATTGAAACTGCTTACAATAAAATGAGTGAATCCCCAATTACGGTTAAGACCGGCATAGCCTCCAAAATTGTGTTCATTGAATTTGGAATTAAACACCTTGCCGTCCCATTTATTTTCATAATCTTCAGCAGCTTTGTAATCGCCCCAAAGGTTCCAATTAAAACCAGATTCATTACCGCCAATGTTTCCAAATAAAGAACGTTGCTTATTGTTTGTTTGATAATTCATCAACACAGAACCTTTTAAGGAATTGTTGGGCAATGGAATGGTAGTAATAATATTTACGACGCCGGCTATAGCATCACTGCCATAGATAAGTGAAGCAGGACCTTTTAATATCTCTACCCGGCTTACGCTGTTCTCATCTATTTCAATACCGTGTTCATCGCCCCATTGTTGGCCTTCCTGCCGCACCCCATCATTTATTACCACCAGGCGGTTGTACCCCAGGCCGCGGATAACCGGTTTTGATATAGCAGGGCCGGTGGACAGTTGGCTTACACCGGGCTGCCGGGTAAGCGCATCAATGATGTTGGTTGAGGCCGTGCTTAATAGGTCTCCTTTGCTCACCTTGGTAATGGGAACAGGTGCTTTACGAATGCTGGTAGCACCCGCCACACCGGTTACCGTTACCCCTTCATTCTCAATAATAGCAGACGTAAGCTGGAAATTTTTATTCGTATCATCAGTAATGTCTAAGTGCGCTACAATGGTTTTGTAACCGGCAAAAGATATTTCAATGATGGTATGACCGGCGGGAATATTTTCAAATACATAAACCCCTGCCGTGTCGGTGGTAGTACCAATTTTAGAATCGGCCAACAGCACGGAGGCCCCGGTAAGTACTTCCCCCGAAACGCCATCGGTAACTTTTCCGGTAAGGGTGATGCGGGGCTTTATTTGGGCTTGGGAAGATAGAGTTATAAGAATGCTAACAGCAATTAATAAATGCTTTTTCATGCAAAAAGTATGAGTAAAAAAATAAGGATAAAAGGCTGAAAAGATTAGCCTAATGGTGGGCCCCTGTTTTCTGGGTGTTGCAGGTATTGCTGTACTGTAAGTGGAGAAAATAGAGCAACTTCTTGTGGAAAAAAGCTATTATCAATTAAGTAGGTAAGTTCTCCGTATTGTAGGAAAGGAGAGGAAACCACTAGGTCATCGAAATGGCAATTGAAACCTTGCTGATGCAGGCAATAGCTATTAGCTACATGATGGCAGGGCGAAGCATCTTTGTGATGCGCTAATGCATCATGAAAATAAACCCTTGGCGCAATGCTGATAGTGAAAATAATCAGCAGCAAAAAGGCAATGCGCTTCTGTATCGTTTCAATTTTTTTCAATTAATGCTTCGCGATTCTTTTTGGCTACATTTTTAAGTGGCTGCAAAAATACAAGACCTAAAGGTGCAAACACTTTATTACGGATTCTATTTAGCCAAAGAGACCAACATATAACAGTTTATAAGCCGGCATAATAAATGGAAACGATCAGCAGTAACCGTCCATTGCGCTCACAATGTGATTGGCTTATGTATTGAATGCGTACAGTATTTTCTTTTAACCAGCCATTGATCCGCTCTTCCGCGTTTTCAGCTTCGTTAAATAAGAACATCTTTACTTCCATATTAAATTTACTTTTTCAAAATTATTTTACTTGTAAAAATCAAAGTCCATTTTTTATAAATCAATAAAAAAAATTCCATGATCATTGACCATGATATAGAACAGGTGATCTCTAAAAAGGTTACAAACGCTTAAAAGTTTGTAACCTAATAGGGCCACACTCACTCTTTAATATTATGGAAAATACAGTCCCTATCATTGCTATAAAAAGAGTAACGCATGATGTAAAACAATTCAGGGTAGAAAGACCGGCAGGTTACCAATTTGTAGCCGGACAGGCAACCGAAGTATCTATCAACAAGCCGGAATGGAAAGAAGAAAAAAGACCTTTCACCTTTACTTCCTTAGCCACTGATCCATTTCTGGAGTTTGTAATCAAACTATATTCAGATAGAGATGGCGTTACCAATGCGCTTGATGAATTAGTGGTAGGTGATGAATTAATTTTGCATGATGTATGGGGCGCTATCAGCTACCAGGGCAAAGGATATTTCATTGCCGGCGGAGCAGGCATCACTCCTTTTATTGCTGTATTGCGCCAATTAAAAAAAGACAATGAACTTGCCGGCAACAGCTTATATTTTTCAAATAAGACAACGGCGGATATTATTTTAAAAGAAGAATTGGAAAGCATGCCCGGCCTTCAAACTGTATTCATTACCACACAGGAAGAAGGCCCTGCTTATGAACATCATTTTATTGACAAAGATTTTTTACAAAGAAAAGTAGCTGATTTTTCAAAGCATTTTTACGTATGCGGCCCAGATAAAATGGTGAGTGCCATTAACCAATCTCTCATAGAATTAGGAGCAAAACCCGATACTGTAGTGTTTGAAAAGTAACCTCTGTTACAATGCTAAGTTTTCAAGGTATTTGTATCCGCTTCCTGTATTCAAGAGTACTATTTTATCTTCTTTTTTAATGATGTTTTTTTGTATAAGGTGATGTAAGGCTTTATAAGTAGCACTTCCTTCCGGCGACAAAAAAATACCTTCTTTTTTTGCCACTTCCTTAATGCCTTCACTCATTTCTTGTTCAGAAATAGTAAGGACCACGCCACCGGATTCTTTAATAACACGCTGCATCATTTTTAAGCCAAATGGGTAAGGCACTACTAAGCCATTGGCAATAGATGGCTGCGGCTTAAAGGTTTGTTTCCAATTAGCCTCATCTGCAGCAGCTGCCAGTAAGGGAGCGCAGTTGGCTGCCTGTACTGCTATCATTTTTGGAAATGGCTTTTTAATCCAGCCCAGTTTTTCCATTTCTTCAAAAGCTTTCCAAATGCCAATCAACCCGGTACCACCGCCGGCGGGATAAATAATAACATCAGGCAACAACCAATTCATTTGCTCTGCAATCTCATAACCCATTGTTTTTTTGCCTTCCAGTCGGTACGGCTCTTTTAAGGTAGAAACATCAAAGCTGCCATCCTTCTTTTGTATTTCGCCGGCTCTTTGGGCACAATCGTTTATCAAGCCATCTACCAAAATTACTTCTGCACCATACAAGGCACATTCCGTTTTAAAAAGCTGAGGAGTATGGCGGGGCATCACTACAACACATTCTAAACCAGCCTTGGCACAATAAGCGGCTAATGCGCCACCGGCATTACCTGCTGTAGGAATGATGCATCTTTCAATTCCTAACTCCTTTGCCCTTGATACGGCCATGGATAGACCTCTTGCTTTAAAAGACCCGGTTGGATTTAAAGATTCATTTTTAATAAATAAATTTGGAAACCCGTCTTGATCTCCCAACTTTTTTAATGGTAAAAGAGGTGTCATACCTTCTCCTAAAGAAATAATGTTTTCTTCATTTTGCACCGGAAGCATTTCAAAATATCGGTACATATCAGGAGGCCGGTTTCGTAAAATTTCTTTAGAAAATGGTTTATCAAAATGATAAGAAACCACTAAAGGTTGCTGACAACAGGTAGCAAACGTTTGCACCGTTTGCAAAGGATAAATAGCTCCGCAGACCGAGCACTTTAATTCAGAGGCAAACGATTTCTTTATTTCTTGCTGTATCATGCCTGAATGTAAATTAAGTGATAAGCCGAACGATGATATTAAATTTTTATGGCACCCTTAAGTGAGAAGTTTGATTAGGTCGTACAACCATTGGAATGCATATAAAAATGAGTAAAGCAGTGCTCGTGCAGCAGTAGAAAATTCCTGGCTTAAAGAAATTTAAAAGATAAGGGTAACAAGCTTATAAGTGTACTTAAGATTTAATAATCATCTCTTAAATGATTTGTTTTTCCACTACGTAAGTGAAGACCAAAAACAACAAACAGACAAAAACACATTGCCATAACAAGGCAAATGGTAAACGGTAATTCAGTTAGAAGCATCATTATAACCAATGTTTAAATTTGATGAGCAAGCTTCTATAGAGAGGGGGATTAAAAACGGGACATTTACTTGAGGTCCTGATGGAATCGTTAGCAGTTGTAATTTGATATAAAAAATTTTATTAATCAAAAAGCAGGCCTCCTTTTTTAGGTACATAATAATTTACCCTTACTGTAATATAAGAAACTGCTTATTGTTATGCCGCGTAAAGGAATTATAAAGACTATTTAAAAGGAAAAGGGAATTAGACCCCCCATTTAGCCAATAAAGTAAAAAAGAAGGCTACCAAAGCAATACTTCATTCATTGAAAACTGCTTTTGAGCTACGGTCAAGGGCTGCTCCCCGACTGAAGTAATTATCCAAAGACATACTGCCACTTCCTTTGATAGAAAAGAAGAGCAACAAAAGCAGGGTAATAATGGAAAGGATAAATTCAAAGGTGCTATCACCAATCGTTTTAAGATTTACAAAAAAAACAGCAACGATCAGTACCGGTATTTGAATAATAGCGGCGATGCGGGTGAGTAGGCCAACGGCTATGAACAACCCGCATAAAAGACCGAGATAAGAAATGACGAAAGAAAGTACATCTGAGTTTTGAGAGAAAAGTTTAATGCCAGTTCGCTCTATTAGCATTTTAGCCCCTGCAGTATCCCTGATAAAATTTATGGCTTTCCAAAACAAAATAAGCCCTAATGCAATCCGTAAGAATGTAAATTGGTTGAGTTGTTTCACACCAAGTCGTCCAGAGGTAGTAGCGTTGTACATGGCAGTAAAATAAAGAGCGTGATAAAAGAAGCAAATCCGTTTCTGCGGTACTATTAAGTTAAATTTTTTATGCCATACTGTAAAATAAAAATAGCTCCCACTCACTACTACAAGCGAAAATAAATTGATAGTAATACCTAAACTTTAAAAGTCAATTTGTATTGATGATTATTGTATCAGATACTTAATTGATTTATCCTTTTGAATGATAAAAACCGGATTATCTTAAATAACTTGAACAGAATAAGAAAGGATATAGGCAAGTAACAAAATCGTGTTATTAGGTATATTTTACACAAACAGAAACTTCTTAAAATCTTATTATGAATATTGCCATTATTTCCAGCAGTGTCCGCATGGGCCGCAATAGCCACCGCATGGCACTTTTCTTTGAAAATTATATCACTCAAAATAAGATAGCGAATGTAGTAATGCTCGACTTGAAAGAATATAATTTCCCTGTATTTGAAGAACGCCTTCGACTTATGAAAGAGCCTCCTGCCGGTGCGGTACCATTTGCAGAAAAGGTAAAAAGCGCTGATGGAATCATTATCGTTACACCGGAATATAATGGAGGATATCCCGCCTGTTTAAAAAACGTCATTGATCTGCTTTATGCCGAATGGAAGCGAAAACCAATAGCTATAGCCACTGCTTCTGATGGGCAGTTTGGAGGCACGCAAGTCAGCACTTCCCTTGTATTTACACTTTATAAAATTGGGGCATGGCTGGTACCTGCACGGTATGTAGGACCTAAAGTGCAAGAGGCATATTCTGAGGATGGAACACCTGCTGATAAAGAAGGAACAGAAAAAAGAGCTAAACCTTTTATAGATGAATTGGTATGGTGTATCGATGCTGGTAATAAAATGAAACAGTAGATCTAACTACATTTTTTTGGATAATATTTATTCCATTGAAAGCAGCCGAGTTGTCTATAGAAAGCATAAAAATGATTGCTATCTATTATTCTTAATATAGCTTTTCCAAATCTTAGTGTTGTGGTGACTGTTGTGGTGCTCCAGTTTGTGTTTGATCTTTTTTACCACATTTAGTTTTTCATCAAAGGTTATATTATCCGCTAATAATACAGGTGCCGTCTA
>JBDSBL010000039.1:0-14873 GCA_039921625.1 Chitinophagaceae bacterium | reverse complement strand
GTTAGTGCTAACACCAACCCTTTTCTATATACATAAAATTCTTCCTTACAACTTTTTAATAGCTGCTTCGTACTGCGCTACTTTATCCATTTGTTTCATTCCTCTGTAATAGCTTGTTAATCGGTTCAAAGTGTCTTTGTAGTACGCACTGTCCGGAGACTTTAATTTATCCTGCTTGCTATAAAGATCTGCAGCTACCGCACCATACTTAATGGCGTCAGCATCTTTTTGTTTTGCCAAAGCAATCAAGGCTGTTTTGCGTTTCAGGTCTTCTGGCTTTGTTCCTTTTATTTTATTTACATCTTCATAAACCACTCCTGCTTCGTATTGCAGCGCCTGCAGCATAAGGTAATTATAAAAAGGAGTTGGCTTGCTGTTTATTAGTTCACCCAATGCTGCTTTTGCTTTTGCATGCATCATTGTATCCTTTGCATTGTCCTGATTAGTATAAGCGAAGTTGTACAACTCTAAAGTATAGTCTTCTTTCAAATCGCGGTTGTCCGGGTTTCTTGCAATTATCTCTTCATACTTGGACAACATGCCTTTTTTATCCGTTTTATACTTAGGATCCTGCAGTTCGAAATACACCCAATATTGATTGTCAGGATATAATTTTTTACCCTTGGCCACTACTTTGTCAAGGTTTGCTTTGTCCCCTTTGTCGTTGTAATAATTAACCAATGTTTGGTACACAAACAGGTAATCCTTTTCAGCAACATTTGCATTGGACAATTTTTCAAAATACTGAATAGCCAAAGCGGTGTCTTTTCCTTCTAAAGCTGCACTACCTGCATAATACAGATATATGGTATCCAATGCCGGTAAGCCAACATTGTTGTACATAAAATTATTCTTTATAATCAAATCATGTACTTCAAAAGCATTCTTATAGTTCTGAATAGCATTAGCAAAATCCTTTGTGTTGTGCTGGTTCAGAGCTGCTTTTATGTTTTCATTATACAGGTCAAAAAACCACCAGTTCTGTTGAATGGTACCGCGAATGTTCTTTGGATCCATCTGCAAGTATTTTTGAAAAGCAGCATAGGCTTCCTGGCGTAGTGCTGCATTATTATTTACGCTGGAATCTTTAGAAAGTTCGTTGTACACAATTCCTTTGTAATACCAAACATCTGCATTCTTTGCATTTTTGGCATCAGCAATTGCTTTATCCACTTTTTCTTTGGCTTCTCCGTACTTCTTTTTATCAATCTTTTCCTGGATGTCCTTTAGATCCTGGGCAAACATAAACGTGCTTACCGCCGTAAAAACTAAGAATAAAAAAAGTTTGCGCATTGTTGTTTATTTAATATTTGTTTTATGATGGAATGTTGTTCTCTTCTTCAGATGCAGCCGTATCATTATTAGTTGCTTCGCCCCCTGCTTGGTCAGTTGTATCTGTTGGCAATTCACCCTCTTCTATTACCGCTTCTATTTCTTCCTGCACATCAATCTTCGTTACGGCGGCTATCTCATCTCCCTCGTCTATCCGTATGAGTTTTACACCTTGGGTAGCTCTTCCCTGCTCCGAAATGTTGATCACTTTCATCCTGATGGTAACACCGCTTTTGCAAGTAATGATTAGGTCCTCTGCTTCAGCCACATCCATTATGCCAACTAATTTACCGGTTTTCTCGGTTACGCTAATTGTTTTTACTCCTTTTCCTCCCCTATTGGTTATTCTATATTCTTCTACCGATGTGCGCTTGCCATATCCCTTTTCACTCACTACCAAAACGGTACGCTCCGGAGTGGATGGATTTACACAAATCATACCAACCACTTCTTCCGATTCTTTTTCTGTTTCGATTCCAAATACCCCTATAGCTCCTCTGCCCGTAGGCCGCACTTTGGTTTCTGGGAAACGTATCGCCCGGCCGCTGTTAATGGCCATCATTATTTCACAACTGCCATCCGTCATTTTTGCTTCCAGCAACTGATCTCCTTCATTGATGGTAATTGCATTTACTCCGGTTTGGCGAGGACGGCTAAAGTCAGCCAAAGCGGTCTTTTTTATAATTCCTTTTTTGGTACAAAGTACTATATAATGACTGTTTACAAACTCAACATCCCTGATGTCTTTTACATCAATAATGGCTCGTACTTTATCATCTGGAGTGATTTGCAAAAGGTTCTGAATGGCCCGGCCCTTACTGTTCTTTTCTCCTTCCGGTATTTCATAAACATTAAGCCAAAAGCAGCGACCTTTTTCAGTAAAAAACATCATGGTATGGTGCGTAGAGGCTACAAAAAGATGCTCTATAAAATCTTCATTTCTTGTTTTGCCCCCCATTGCGCCACGGCCACCACGGCGCTGTTGCCGGAATTCAGTGGCAGATGTTCTTTTAATATATCCTAAATGGGAAATGGTAATAACAACATCTTCTTCTTTAATCAAATCCTTAATACTTACTTCATTATCGAGATAAGTAATTTCAGATTTGCGGGCATCACCAAATTTGTCTTTGATCTCCTGCAGTTCCTTTTTGATGATGTCATAACGCATGCCTTCGTTGTCCAATATTTCTTGAAGAGACGTGATCAGTTTCATCAGCTCATCATACTCTTGTTTGATCTTATCACGCTCCATACCCGTAAGCCGTTGCAACCTTAATTCTAAAATAGCCTTGGCTTGTATTTCATCAAGGCCCCAACCTGCATTTACTAATGCTTCCTTGGCAACTTCTGGTGTGGCAGATGCACGGATCAATGAAATAACTTCATCTAAATGATCTAATGCTATTAAATAACCTTGAAGAATGTGTGCTTTCTTTTGAGCTTCCCTTAGCTCAAACTTAGTGCGACGCACTACCACTTCATGCCGAAATTCGATGAATTCGACAATCATATCCTTCAAATTCAGGATGCGTGGACGGCCTTTTACAAGTGCTACATTATTGATACCATAGCTAGTTTGTAGTTCCGTGTATTTGTACAATTGATTAATGACAAGATTGGCTACTGCATCTCTTTTTAAATCAATTACAATACGAGTTCCTTCTTTATTATTTGATTCATTGTTTACGTGAGCAATTCCTTCTACTGCTTTTTCAATTACGAGTTGCCCGATGCGATTACATAAGGCATCTCTATTGACCTGGTAAGGCACTTCTGTAATAATGATTTGTTCGCGGCCACTTGGCTTGGCTTCTACATGAAGCTTACCACGCAGCACTACCCTACCATGCCCAAAATGAAATCCTGATTTTACTCCCTCCATACCGTAGATAGTACCTCCGGTTGGAAAGTCAGGTGCTTTTACAAACTGCATTAATTCATCAATAGTAATGTCGCGATTATCAATGTAAGCAACACAACCATCCACTACCTCACTTAAGTTATGAGGCATCATGTTTGTGGCCATACCCACCGCAATACCACTCGATCCATTTACCAACAGGTTAGGAATGCGGGTTGGTAATACAGTAGGCTCTTGCAAAGAGTCGTCAAAATTTAACTGAAAATCGATGGTGTCTTTATCAATATCCATCAACATATTTTCTGCAATGCGGTGCATTCGTACTTCGGTGTATCGCATGGCGGCTGGACCGTCACCATCCTGGCTACCAAAGTTTCCCTGGCCATCAATCATCAAGTACCGCATGCTCCAATCTTGCGCCATTCGCACCACAGCTCCATATACGGAAGAATCTCCATGTGGATGATATTTACCCAACACATCTCCTACGAGACGAGCTGATTTTTTATACGCCCTGGTAGCACCCATGCCCAACTCATTCATGGCATAAAGAATACGACGGTGAACAGGTTTTAATCCATCGCGAACGTCTGGCAAGGCGCGGCCAACAATAACCGACATCGAATAATCGATGTAGGCTGTTTTCATTTGTTCTTCTATGTTTACCGGTATTATCCGGTTGGTATCATTTGTCTTTTGCGGTTCAATATTTTCGTCCATTTTTTGTCGGCTTAATTCACCCATTTTGGGGTTCGCAAATTTACCTTTTTAACGGCTAAAAACCGCATCATTTCTTGCCCTTTTCCTCTTTAGTTACACACAAATAATACAAGGCACTGTTAATGTTATTTTCAAAATTTAAAATCCAAAAAAAATTGAAAAAAATGCAATCCGAATATTAATAATTATTGGTTTGAGCTGTTGCATAGTACAGCCATTTTGTAAATGTTTATTTAAATGGAGGTTAATTTTTATTTTCACTTTTTTAATAATTGATATGAAGAATATTTTGCTTTTTGGCGCCGGTAAATCCGCTACTGTTTTGATCCAATACCTTTTGGAAAATGCAGGCAAAGAAGGTTGGCACTTATACCTTGTAGATGCCGATGAAGGGCTGGCGAAAAGTAAGATTGGGGAAAGCGATTTTGGCACTCCCGTTAGCTTTGATATTTTGGATGCGGCAAGAAGAAAAAAGCAAATTAAGGAAGCAGACATCGTCATTTCTTTGTTGCCACCTGCCTTGCATTACCTAGTTGCAATTGATTGCCTGGAATTCGGCAAAAATTTATTAACTGCATCATATGTAGATGACCTATTGAAAGGTTTGGAAAAAAAGATTAATGAAGCCGGACTTTTATTTCTATGCGAATCAGGTTTGGATCCAGGCATTGATCACATGAGTGCTAAAAAGATGCTCGATGAAATTAAAGGCGAAGGAGGAAAGGTTAGTTCTTTTATTTCTCACTGCGGTGGCTTGGTAGCAAATGAAAGTGATAATAATCCCTGGCATTACAAAATAAGCTGGAACCCAAGAAACGTAGTGATGGCGGGAAAAAATGGAGCTCACTACAAATGTGAAGGCAAGTTGGTAACCAAAGAGTACGAAGAATTGTTTTCTGAAAAAAGGTTTGTTACTATTCCGGAATACCAACAAATGAGTTGGTACCCAAACCGGGATTCTCTTCCCTATGCAGCCATGTATCAATTGGATCATTGCGGTACTTTTATCCGCACCACCCTTCGTCATCCTCAGTTTATGGAAGGTTGGGATAAAATTATTGCCCTTAAGTTAACCGATGAAGAAAAGGTGTATCAAACGGATGGCCAATCTTTAAAATCATTTTTTAATGAACACCTGGATCGAATAAAAAACCAATTTTCTTCGCAGCAATTGGATGATTCAAATAGAAGAAATACCGAAATTTTAATAAATAGCCTAGATCAAATAGTGGATGAAAATGAAGGTGTAAAGAGTAATGCGTTTAGTGGAATGGAAAGTGGTTTATCAAGAAATCCCAAAAATATGGAGGATGATAAATTGAGTGTAACTCAGCTTGTGTTTCTGGGTGTTGTGGATGATATAACGACGATCAATAAAGGCTTGTGTAGTGCAGCCGATGTGTTGCAATTGATGTTGGAAATAAAATTACCACTTACAGATGTGGATAAAGACCTGGTGGTAATGATGCACGAAGTGGAGTACGAAACAGAAGATAAAAAATGGAAACGTACGGCGACCTTATTAGTAAAAGGAAGCAATAATATGGAAACGGCTATGGCCAAAACTGTTGGACTTCCATTAGGCATAAGTGCCAAGCTAATATTGAATGGAATTATAAAAACAAAAGGTCTTCAGGTGCCTGTACTTAAAGAAATATACGAACCTGTTCTTTTAGAACTTGCAGCGCATGGTATTATTTTTCAGGAAGAATTAGAAAGGATTTCATAACCTTCTTCATTGCCCTTTCTTATTCTTTAAAAGCGATACAAACTCTTTCATGCCCGTAGTAGCCGGTTGTTGAATGGCCGTTACATTATAAAGCGAGGTGGTTGTTGGAATGTTTTTATCCACTATATATTTAGGAATGCGGCGTGCTACGTAATTAAGCAAACCAGCTGCAGGATACACTACCAATGAAGTACCTACTATTAAAAATAGATCCGCCTCTTTAACTAATTCAATGGCTTTATCCATAAGAGGTACGGCCTCTTCAAACCATACAATGTGCGGACGTAGTTGGCCACCATCTTCGGCCCGGTCATTTAAATTTATATCATTATAGATAGGATATAAATTAGTTTCATTTTTTACACTTCTCATTTTTAATATTTCTCCATGAAGGTGTAATACATTAGTTGATCCCGCACGTTCATGCAAGTCATCAATATTTTGGGTGATGATGATTACTTCATAATCTTCTTCTAATTGTGCAAGTAAATAATGTGCTTCATTTGGTTTTACTTCCAACACATTTTTTCTACGTTGGTTATAAAATTCCAGTAAAAGTGCAGGATTTTTTTTCCACGCAGTAGCCGTTGCTACTTCATTTATATCATAGCCTTCCCACAAGCCATCCGCATCCCGAAAGGTTTTCAATCCGCTTTCTGCACTTATGCCAGCGCCTGTTAAAACAACCAATTTTTTCTTTATCATTTGCTTTTGTATTAATCCAATTTCTTTAAAATGTTTCTAACTTTTAGTAAAAACAAATTGAATTATTTGTCACCTGACATTTTTAAAATATAGTGATATTCTTCTTTAGTAACAGGGGCTACAGACAAACGGCTAATACGAAGTAGCGCCATATTAGAAAGCAGTTCCTCCTTTTTAATCTGTGCTAATGAAACTGGGTTTTTTAATTTTTTAACCGGTTTTAGATCCACGCTTTTCCACGCCGGTTCTTCTGTAGTTGGGTCTTGGTAATGTTCTTTTACTACCTGTGCTATCCCTACTATATCCAGGCCTACATTGCTGTGATAAAAAAATACCCGGTCACCTTTCTTCATAGCCATTAGGTTATTACGGGCTGCATAATTTCTTATACCGTCCCAGCAGGCAATTCCTTCTTTCACAAATTGGTCCCAGCTATATTTAGACGGTTCTGACTTTACTAACCAGTAATTCATTGCAGATAGTTTATAATTTTTAAAAGAAATAGTACGAAAATAAATCCAGCCTAAATGCATTTGCGTATTTATAACCGTGCATGCAAAAATAAAGACCATGCATTTTAAGAAAACTACTTTCTTAATTATACAAATCAAAAAAAAATGAAAAAATTAAAATTTGCAGCATTGCTGCTTGCAGGATTCGTATTGTCTACCTCATCGTTTGCACAAAGCAACATGAGCCACAAAAAAGGCAAAATGAAAATGAAGAATGAAAAAACTGTGATGGTTGGTGGTGCTCAAATGTATCCTTCTAAAAACATTGTAGAGAATGCAGTAAACTCTAAAGACCACACAACATTGGTAGCTGCTGTAAAAGCTGCAGGCCTAGTAGAAACATTACAGAGTGCAGGTCCTTTTACTGTATTTGCTCCAACAAATGCTGCCTTTAATTTGTTGCCGGCCGGTACCGTAAATACTTTAGTAAAACCAGAAAATAAAGAATTGTTAACAGGCATTCTTACCTACCATGTAGTAGCTGGAAGATTGGATAGCAAAGACTTGGCTAAATTGATTAAAAAAGGAAATGGCTCTACAGAATTAACTACTGTTGCCGGTGGAAAATTATGGGTGGTTTCTAAAAATAATATGCTTTGGCTGAAAGATGAAAAAGGTGGAATGGCAATGATCAACATTAAAGATGTTTATCAAAGCAATGGTGTGATTCATTCAATTGATCACGTATTAATGCCAAAATAATCCGGCCTGCATTTATTTATAAATGAGTTCCGTTTTTAACCGTTTCCAAACCCCTGCTCTAAAAAAGCAGGGGTTTCTTTTTATAAAAATTTTACCATCCACTTGCTAATACATCAGCCAGGTGCATTGTTTTTAGTGGATACTTTTTATTGTCAATGTACCCTTGAATATGCATGAGGCAAGAAAGATCTGTGGAGATTATGTAGGATGATTTTGTAGCTAATGCATTTTCAACTTTTTGCTCTGCCATGGCTATTGAAATAGACTCATATTTTACAGCAAAGGTGCCCCCAAATCCGCAGCAGGTTTCTACATCTTCCATTTCAGTAAGTGAAAGGTCTGCTACTTTGGAAAGTAAAATTCTTGGTTCGTTTTTTATTCCACACTCTCTCAAAGCGGCACATGAATCATGGTAAGTTGCTTTTCCGTTTAACCGAGCACCAAATGATTCGACCTTCATTACGTTGACCAGAAAATCAGAAAATTCAAAGATGTTTTTTCCTAACCTGGCCACCTCTGCCTCTTTATCTGTACCCTTAAATAATTTTGAATAATAATTTTTTACAAATCCAACGCAACTGGCACTGGGTGCTACAATGTATTCGTACGCATTAAAATCTTTCAAAAACTTGGAACAAACTTCTTTAGAGTCATCCCAAAATCCTGCATTAAAAGCCGGTTGGCCACAACAGGTTTGCGCTTCATTATAACTCACAGTACAACCTGCTTTTTCCAATACTTTTATCATATTAAAAGCAGTCTGCGGATATACCTGGTCTACAAAGCAGGGAATAAATATTTGAACATTCATTTTATTATTTCCTATTTAAACTGGTGATGGAGCAAGGCCATTTTCACTGCAGTTACCGCAGCTTCCGTTCCTTTGTGTCCATGTTTTCCTCCAAGGCGTTCCCAGGCCTGCGCTTCATTATTTACGGTAAGCACCCCAAATATAACCGGCACAGGCAACTTTTGATTTAAGGAGGTGATACCAGAAGTCACTGATTGACATACATAATCAAAGTGTGGAGTATCTCCTTGGATCACACAACCCAATGCAATAAATGCTTTAAGCGAAGTATTGTCTTTATAATGTTTCCAGCATTGTTTTATAGCAAAGGGAATTTCCACTGCACCGGGCACCACTATAGTTTTGGTATGAATGCCGTAGGCTTTTAATTGATCCGTGCAACCTTTTTCCAACTCATCAACGATAAGTTGGTTCCACTCTGTTTTTACCAAAACAACAAGGGCATCCGATAGTTGTTGGATGCCCTCAATTTGCTGCAGTAATGTACTGTTTGATATGTCAGCCATAATTAATTGTACACCCCAAGGCTTGCGAGGTATTTGTCTGCCTCAAAGCCTCTTTGCGTTCTTGGATATTTTTCTTTTAATTCTTTAAAAAGATCTATTGCTTCTTTATTGTCTTTTACAACCTTTTGAGCAAAATAGGCAGCCATGAAAAGATACTCAGAGGAATTTGTTTCATCTGCTTCAAATTCGTGTGCTGCTTTTTTATAATTAGAAAGTGCATCACTGTTTTTACCCTGCTCACCATATGCATCACCTAAAAGTTTGTAAGCCCTTGCCTGCGTAGGTTTAGAATCCGTTTCAAATTCTTTTAAGTACTTAACGCCGGAAGGAAAATCACCTGTGGCCACTGAAGCCGCACCGGCATAAAACCGGGCTAAATTTCCAGCTTTTGTATTACCGTACTCGCTTATTATTTTTTCAAATCCTGGATTAAGACCATCGCCTTTTAACGCAAGCCGCATGGAATCTTTTCTAAAATAATCTTCCGCTTTGAAAATTGCTTCCTGTGCTTTTTCTTCTTTAGGAGCCTGAATCAGGTATTTATAGCCAAAGTAAGCACCGGCCAGTAAGATAATGGCAGCACCGGCAATAATGATTTGTTTGTTGTAACGCGTCCAGAAATCTTTAGCACGCTCTACCACTGGTTCATTTTCAGTGTGGCGTATCGGTTCTTTTAATTCGGCCATGTATAGTTTTATAAAAAGTGGTGGAAAATTTAATCAACAATAAAAGGATAGTTACTATCTACATAAACATCTTTCAATACTTCATCGTCCCCAGGAAATGGCGATTCTTCTGCAAACTTTACTGATTCGTTCACGGCCGCTTCTACTCTACTGTTGATTGCATTCAATTCCTCGTCAGTTGCCAGGTTGTTTTCTTTTATTTTGCTAATGAGATTTGTTATTGGGTCTTTGCCCTTGTATTCTTCTACTTCTTCTTTTGTGCGATACTTCTGTGGGTCA
Source organism: Chitinophagaceae bacterium (assembly GCA_039921625.1). Taxonomy (GTDB): domain Bacteria; phylum Bacteroidota; class Bacteroidia; order Chitinophagales; family Chitinophagaceae; genus Flavisolibacter. Next base: position 5,027 of record JBDSBL010000039.1, on the reverse strand, counting down.
CTTATAGAATGGCCTTTGTACCGGTAGGTTTTTATTTCCAATAAAGTTGGACCGCCTTTTTCACGTGCTCTTTTTACAGCTCTTGTTACGGCTTCGTGCACGGTTTCTGCATTCATTCCATCTACAGTATCTCCCGGCATTTCATAGGCATCTGCTAATTTATAAATATCAATCACGTTGGAGGTGCGCTCAATGGAGGTACCCATTGCGTAGTGATTATTTTCACAAATAAATACTACGGGTAACTTCCAAAGCATAGCCAGATTAAACGTTTCATGCAGGATACCCTGACGGGCAGCGCCATCACCAAAAAAACAAAGAACTACATTTTCTGTATCCCGGTATTGTTCTGCAAAGGCAAGACCCGCACCTGTTCCTATCTGCGCTCCTACAATTCCGTGGCCTCCAAAAAAATTATGTTCTTTACTGAAAAAGTGCATGCTGCCCCCTTTGCCTTTTGCATTACCGGTAGATTTTCCATAAAGTTCTGCCATGCAGGAATTAATGGTAACACCTTTTGCTATAGCTAATCCATGATCGCGGTAGGCAGTAATGAAAAGATCTTCCGGACGGGTAGCCGTCATACAACCGGCTGCAATAGCTTCCTGGCCTACATAAGCATGAAAGAAACCTCTGATTTTTCCTTCCATCTTATATTTTTCTTCTGCCATCAATTCAAACTGACGAATCAACTGCATTAACTCGTACCAATACAAATAAGTTTCTTTTGAAAATTTAGAAGGCACAGGCTTTGATTTTTGAGCGGCAAAAATAAGGGATTTGCCTTTGATTTGGAAACAAGGCAATAAAAGCAATTGGTAATTATTGCAGAATGACCTTAAATAACATCGCTAACAAAAACTTAAACTAAAAAGCCTGCTGAAGACAATAGAAAGTTTACCCTACTTTTGCTGCCATTTTTATGCGCTCCATACAGGATATTTACCCTCTACTTACCGAAAAAAAGAACATAGCCATTACCATGCATCAAAAGCCAGATGCAGACGCTATGGGTTCTACTCTTGGTTTATACCACTTTTTAGTTCAACTAGGTCACACCGTTACCGTTATCTCACCCACCAACTGGGCCCGATGGGTAGATTGGATGGAAGGAACGGATAAGGTGTTGGATTATGAAATGCACCGCACTGCCTCTGATGAAATATTGGATAAAGCAGATTGGTTGTTTTGCCTTGATTTCAATCATTTTGGCCGTACTAAAAATCTGGCACCCAAACTACAGTCTCTACAATGTATTAAGATATTAATTGACCATCACCAGCAGCCAGATGTAGCTTCTTTTGATTATGGAGAATCGTCCACAGCCAAAAGCTCTACCTGCGAAATGGTATTTGATTTCATAACCCATTCCGGACATCAGTCGCTGATCAATAATTATGTGAGCGAATGCCTTTATGCCGGTGTAGTGGCAGATACAGGTTCTTTCCGTTTTTCTTCCACTACAGCCAGCGTGCACCATATGGTGGCTTATTTAAAAGAAAGAGGATTAGAACATACAAAGGTGCATGAACAATTGTTCGATAATTATTTTGAAAACAGACTAAGGTTTTTAGGCCATGTATTAAGCAATTGCCTTCAGTTAGATTATGAATTGAATACGGCCCTAATCGCTATTCCGAAAGTAGATATTCTCCGTTTTCAAATAAAAACCGGTGATTCGGAAGGGTTGGTCAATTATCCACTTTCAATTCAGGGAATAAAATTAGTAGGCCTGGTAATAGATAGAGATGAAGAAAGAAAGTGGTCTTTCAGAAGTAAAGGTGAATTTGATTGCAATACATTTGCACGAACTTATTTTGAAGGAGGCGGTCATTATAATGCGGCAGGAGGCCGGGATTCCGAGTCACTTCAAAAAACAATACAAAAATTTAAATTAGCCATTGCGGAAAATAAATCTGTTTTACAATAAAAAATAAAAATGCATTTAATGAAAAATGTTGTGCGCCTTTTATGTGCTGCTGTACTGATCAGCAGTTGCAATAGTGTCGATTTCAAAAAAACAAAAGGCGGAATGCCTTATAAACTTTTTGCTTCTAAAAGCGGAACAAAGGCTGAGGCCGGTTCTTATATTAAAGTAAATGAAATTGTAAAAGTAAATGACAGTGTCATTTTTAATTCTTACACTTCTGCCCCACGTTATTATCCGGTTACAGCAGGTGGTACGCCTTACGATCTATCTGAAGTATATGCACAATTAAAAGTGGGTGACAGTGTGTACGCAGAGCAAGCAATGGATACGTTTATCAAACAAAATCCGGCTATACTGCAGCAAACAACTTTTAAGAATGGTGATAAATTGATCCATACAATTAAAGTATTGGAAGTATATAAAACTGCGGAACAAGCGCAGGCAGATGAAGCAAAAGAACAGTCTACCGCATTTGATCGTGATCCAAAAATTCAGGGCCAGCTAAATGCAGATGATAAAGCAATTACAGAATACCTGGCTAAAAATAATATCAAGGCACAGAAAATTGGAAAAGGTACTTATGTAGAAGTACTGAAAGAAGGAACCGGTCCAGCCATAAAAACAGGAGATTTTGTAATGCTGAATTACAGAGGTCTTACTCTTGGCGGTACTGAATTTGATAAAAACATTGACCCAGCAAAAGGAACGAAAGATCCATTGCCGTATCAGTTTGGTGTGCAGCCTGTAATTCGTGGTTTTGAAGAAGGCATTGGTACGTTGAAGAAAGGTAGCAAAGTTCGGTTGTTCATTCCTTCTGTATTGGCGTATGGCCCTCAGCCGCCTACACCACTTATTAAGCCTTTTGAAAGTTTGATATTTGAGATTGATGTTTTGGATATTACCAATACACCACCAGCACCTACCAATCCGGGAATGCCTCAAAACTTTGATACAACCGGCAGAAAGAATTAAAAAATAAATAGGATTTTATCTTTACCAAACAGCTCAAGAAATTGAGCTGTTTTTTTTATTTATAATTTTTAGCTATAAAAGAGCAGATAAAATTTATTTAAAAGTATTCATCAAAGCTGATCTGTTTGTTTGTTGTATTGATGAATCAGATGAATAGCTTCAACAGCTTCTTTTACATCATGCACCCGTAAAATAGAAGCGCCCTGGAGAAGGCTGATTGTATTTAAAACAGTGGTGCCGTTTAATGCATTTTCTGCAGTGGTATGCAATGTTTTATAGATTGTTGCTTTGCGGGAAAGGCCTACCAAAAGTGGCCTCTCTAATTGGTTTAAAAAACTGAGGTTATTTAATATTTCAAAATTATGAGCTGCTGTTTTACCAAATCCAAAACCAGGGTCCAGGATAATATCTTTTATACCCATTTGCTTTAACTCGTGCATTTTAAAAACTAAGAAATCAAAAACTTCTAGTACCACATGATCATATGTAGGTTGCTGTTGCATTGTTTGCGGATCTCCCTTCATATGCATCAATACATAAGGCACTTCTAAAGCGGCCACTGTAGGTAACAGCGCTTCATCTATAGTGCCTGCACTTACATCATTGATCATGGCGGCACCACTTTCTACTGCATAGCGAGCCACTTTTGCATAGAAGGTATCAATAGAAATAATCAGTTGGGGAAACTTTTGAGAAAGACCTTCTATTATTGGAATCACTCTCATTAATTCCTCATCTACCTCCACGCGTTGGCTTTGAGGCCGCGTACTTTGTCCACCTACATCAACTATAGTTACTCCTTCCTCCATCATTTTTTCTACTCGTGCCACCACCTCTTGCAGCAAGGTAGTGCGGCTGCCAGCATAAAAGGAATCAGGTGTGGCATTAATGATGCCCATTACTACCGGCTGGTTTAATGAAAGTAAGCGGCCTTTGCAATTGATGGAAAACATTTGAGTGACTTTGTTACTTTTGAAGCTAAAGTATTAATGATTTCTAACTAATTATGGAAACAAACGAACAATACGACGAGGTGATAGCCAATTGCCGCCACATATTTATGGGCAAAACCAAAGATTATGGAACGGCATGGAGAGTGTTAAGACCTATTTCGATAGCCGACCAGATTTTTATAAAAGCGCAACGAATCCGGACAATTCAGGAAAATAAAAAACAAAAAGTTGAGGATGATGTTCCTACTGAATTTGCTGGGATCATCAACTATGCAATCATAGGAAACATTCAATTACATCTTCCAAATAATGCGGCAGAAGAGATGGGATCAAATATGGTTTCCAAATGGTACGACACCCAGGTAACTAACGCCAAAAAACTAATGTTGGATAAGAACCATGATTACGGTGAAGCCTGGCGTAGCATGAGCCAGGAAAGCTTTGTAGACCTTATCCTGATGAAAATTCAACGCATTCGTCAAATAATAACCAATGAAGGAAAAACGGTAATGAGTGAAGGTTTGGCAGCTAATTTTTATGACATTCTCAATTATGCAATTTTCGCTCTAATAAAAATAAATGAAAAGGAAAGTTGACTTAACTACAAATTCACTGCCCGTTACTTTAGCCCGCATTATTGTAGGGCTTTTGTTTATAGTATCCGGTTTCATAAAAGCCAACGATCCGCTTGGACTAAGCTATAAAATGCAGGAGTTTTTTGAGGTGTGGAATACAGACCTTGCTCGTTCTTCTTTCTTTTTAAAAACGGTATTTATTCATTTGTTTGAATGGCTGCATAATTATTCATTACCTCTATCAATTGCTATGATCTTTTTAGAAATAGTGGCCGGGATAGCACTATTAATTGGCTGGCAAATCAAGTGGGTTTTGAGAGGTCTACTAGTGTTGATCTTATTTTTTACTTTTCTTACCGGCTATGCTTTTCTATCTGGTAAGTTTAAAAACTGCGGTTGTTTTGGAGATTGCTTACCTATTAGCCCGCTAACTTCTTTTTTAAAAGATGTGATTCTTTTTTTCTTAATTGTTTTTTTAGTGTTGCAGCAAAGGAAGATTGTTCCCTATGTTTCAACAAAAGGCCGGGTGGTGATAATGGCTTTTTTTCTTTTTATTGCGTTAGCTTTTCAATGGTACACCCTCACTTATCTTCCGGT
>JBDSBL010000038.1:0-12474 GCA_039921625.1 Chitinophagaceae bacterium | reverse complement strand
TTCTTCCACCTCTGCTTTCTGGTTCTCTGTAGTTATCATTTCTACCAACTCATGCTCCGGAGCCAGCACCATAAAATCCACTCCAAAAATAGTGTCGGGCCTGGTGGTATATACAGTAAGAGAAGCCCCATCCCGGCCTTCCCCGAAGGGAAAGGAGGTGCGGACGGAAGGTTTGCTATTGAGCTTTTGAATGATTTGTTCAACAACTGAATTTATGTTGTTCCTTATGTCTTCATTGCTAAACCGAAGTTCTTCAAAACCTAATTCTTGTAAAAACTTAGTTCTTGCTTTATCGTACTGCTTTTGTTCCCCGGTGCTGTGATAACCTCCATCTACTTCTATTGTCAATCGTTTATCGAGGCAAACAAAATCAACTATATATTGATCAATAATGTGTTGCCTTCTAATAGGAAAGCCTGACTGATGATCTTTCAAATGCTGCCATAATAATTTTTCTTCGTCCGTTGGATTCTGCTTGTGTTCTTTTGCCAACTCTTTCAGCAGCCCATAGGTTGAAGATCGTGCCGTTTCCCACTCCCGCTTTTCAATCTCCTTCCCCTTTGGGGAAGGCAGGGATGGGGCTTGTATTTTAAAATCAATATCTGCACCTACACTTTTACCAATCCAGTTGCTTTGCATTTCTTTCATAGCCTCGCTAAAGTCCACTGTTTGCAGGCCTTGCAGCAGTCGGTCTGCATATTCGGTAATGCGCAGGTACCATTGCCGCAAGCGCTTTTTTTCTACGGGATAACCGCCGCGTTCGCTTACCCCATTCACCACTTCATCATTGGCTAGTACAGTTCCTAAAGCTTCACACCAATTTACTTCGCCATAGCCGCAATAGGCCACCCGGTATTCCATTAGAATGGCTTGCTGTGTTTTTTCGTCAAAGCCTTTCCACTCACTGGACGTAAAAATATTTTTAGCCAAAGCAATTTGAAATTGCGAGTTTGGTATTGGATGATTGGTGTTGCCTTCCTTTTCAAAAATGTTTATCAAACCTTCAATAGGCTCTGTTTTATTGGTGCTGCGGTTGTACCAGCTTTTGAACAGTTTCAAAAAGATCCATTGCGTCCATTTATAATAGTTAGGATTCGAGGTATTTACTTCTCGGCTCCAATCAAAACAAAACCCAATCTTTTCCAGCTGACTGCGGAACGTAGCGATGTTTTTTGCCGTAGACTCCGCCGGATGTACGCCATGTTCTAGAGCATATTGCTCTGCCGGCAACCCAAAGGCATCGTAGCCCATTGGGTGCAGCACATTGAATCCTTTCAACCGTTTGTATCTCGAAAAAATATCGGAAGCAATATAACCAAGCGGATGCCCTACGTGCAGGCCCGCGCCACTAGGATAGGGAAACATATCCAATACATAATATTTAGGTTTGCTAAAGTCATTAGGCACTTTATAAACTCCTGAATCTTTCCAGCGTTCCTGCCATTTATTTTCTATATCCCTAAAATTGTATTCCATTATCAGTTACTCCTTATCCGTTGAAAAATTGTTAACACGGGCTTCATCCGTTACTATGAGCGCAAAGAAAAGCAGAGATGGTAAATGAAAAAGGAATCATTCTTATTATATGATTGGTTACCATAGACCTTTAATGGGAAGCCTAATGATGGAAGTTTCCTTTTCATTCGTCATCTGTTCCCTATACTCTTTTCTTTCTGCAATATTCAGAAGCCGGCTTTCGTTAGAGGGAACAAAAATAAAGGTTTAGGCCCTTTTAGCCTTAAATGATAAAGTGATACACTATAAAAGTCAATCCTTTATTTTTGCTTCTCTTAAAATCTGATTCGCATGGCTCAATTTGGCAAAGCATCGTCGCAGCGTGGAAAACCTTCTTACTTTATGTCTATACTGGGCGTTACGCTTGTCCTTTTTTTATTAGGCATCATAGGTTGGCTGGTGATCAACGCCAATAAATTAGGCGATTATTTTAAAGAAAATGTAGAAGTGCGGGCACACCTTAGAGGCAGTGTGAATACAAAAGACAGCTTGGGATTGGTCCAATTTATTGCTTCGCGGCCCTATGTAAAAGAATACTCTTTTGTAACAAAGGAGATGGCCAAGCAACAATACCTGAAAGATGGAAACCAGGACTGGACCGGTGTTTTAGACGAAAATCCTCTCCCCAACAGTATCAACTTTAAACTAAAAAATCAATACGTACAAACCGATACGCTGGTGAATGTGGAAAAGGAAATGCTGCAGAACCCCCTGATCTCAGACATTCAATATCCAAAAGAATTAGTAAGCAACTTAAATGGAAACATCCGCCGCATCTCCATCATATTACTTACGCTGGCGGTAATATTAGGAATAGTAGTTATTATCCTCATTGATAATACCATCCGTTTGGCTATGTTCAGCAATCGCTTTCTTATTAAAACCATGCAAATGGTAGGGGCCACCCGCGGCTTTATTGCCAAACCTTTAAATATAAGAGCCGTGATCAACGGGGCTATCAGTGCCCTCATTGCTATCATGCTTGTTTATGGCCTCGTGCTGGTGGCAGAAAACTTTTTACCAGAATTAAACGCACTTCATGATACAAAAACATTGGTCCTCCTATTTGTATTATTAGTGGTGATTGGCATCCTCATTACCCTATTCAGTACGTACCGGAGCGTACGAAAATACCTTCGTATGAAGTTGGATGAATTGTATTGATAAAACACCTTTACTTTGCTCTCTTAAGTTTTTAAAAAATGAAAATAACCAAGCAGGCACCTGCACCAAAAGATAAGACACAACCATTTGTTCCTTTTTTTGAAAAAGAAAATATCTGGTGGATGTTGGGCGGATTGGCCGTGATGGCGCTTGGATTTGTGCTGATGGCAGGAGGCAAAAACACAGACCCAAATGTGTTTGACGAAAGCAAGGTGTATAGTTTTACCCGCATTACCATAGCACCGCTTCTTATATTAGCTGGATTGGTTATTGAAATTGTTGCCTTGTTTCGCAATTCAAAAACGCATTAATCTTCGAAATCATATTCCATAACCTTGCTCCATGAGTATTATTGAAGCTATTGTAATAGCCATTGTAGAAGGCCTCACTGAATTCTTACCTATATCTTCCACCGGCCACATGATCATTGCCGAAAGGCTGCTGGGCCTGGAAGGAGATTTTGTAAAACTTTTTACTGTTGCTATACAGTTAGGTGCCATTTTAGCTGTTGTGGTTTTGTATTGGAAAAAATTTTTTGACTTTAGCCGCTGGCAATTTTATGTAAAATTATTTGTAGGAGTGTTACCCGCTCTTGTATTGGGTTACCTGTTCAGCGATAAAATAGATGCTATGTTGGAAAGCCCCACCACCGTGGCTATATCCATGCTCTTAGGTGGTGTGGTGTTGGTGTTTATTGATAAATTTTTTTCAAATCCTACCATCGAATCCGATGATCAGATCTCTTACAAAAATTCGTTTATCATCGGCTGCTGGCAGGTGCTGGCTATGGTACCGGGAGTCAGCCGAAGTGCCGCTTCCATCATTGGTGGAATGCAGCAAAAACTAACCCGTAACCTGGCAGCAGAATTTTCCTTTTTTCTTGCTGTGCCTACCATGTTTGCGGCTACTGCCTATTCTCTTATTTTAAAAAAATATACCGGAGATGGTATTGTAAAAAAAGGATATCAAATCATTACTGAGTCAACCGCCAACACCACTGCATTTATTATTGGAAATGTAGTTGCTTTTGTAGTGGCCATACTTGCCATTCGCTTCTTTATTACTTATTTAAAAGTGTATGGATTTCGTGCCTTTGGTATCTACCGCATCATTGCCGGCACTATTTTATTGATCCTTATTTTTACGGGTTATTTAAAGTAAAAATTCTTTTCTTACCTCCTTGCTAATAAAGGAACCTTCCAATTTATTTCTAACACTTTTTATAGGCAACGTTTTAAAATTCTTTTTTAGAACATAATAATGTATCAAAAAGCAAACTCATTATTAAGATTGGAATGAACTCTTTACCCATTACTTGCTTGCACAAAAAAGACATCCCTAAAGCTGATGTCTTTTTTTTATGTTTATATATTAATTAAACAAGTATGCAAACGGCATCGAAAAAAGTAATTAATGGATGGGCCATGTACGACTGGGCCAACAGTGTATACAACCTCGTAATTACCACTACTTTTTTTCCGGCCTATTATGCAGCCGTTACGGCACCTACAAGACCAGAGTTTCAGCATGGTGTTCCTTTCTTAGGAAGAACTTTTGTAAATACAGAATTGAAGGATTACTTCTTTTCTGCCGCCTACATTATCATCATTATTCTATCACCAATACTTTCCTCCATTGCTGATACGCGGGGCAACAAGAAAAGTTTTATGCGGTTCTTTTGCTACCTCGGTGCGGCTAGTTGTTCACTCATGTTTTTCTTTGATGAAAACAATGTGCTGACCGGACTATTCCTTTTGCTATTTGCCTGCATTGGCTTTTATGGTAGCCAGGTTTTTTATAATTCTTACCTGCCGGAGATTGCCGCCGAAGCAGATCAGGACCGGGTGAGTGCCCGAGGGTACACCTTTGGATATATAGGTAGTGTGCTGATGCAATTAATTGGTTTTGGATTGGTGCTCCTGATCCCCAATTCTGAGTTACCCCTCAAGCTTACATTTTTGCTGGTAGGCTTATGGTGGGTTGGGTTTGCCCAGTTGACCTTTGCCCGTTTACCGCAGGGCGTTCCGGTAAGCACGGAAAAAAAGAAGGTATTAAAAAATGGTTTTTTAGAGCTAAAAAAAGTTTGGAATCAACTGTCTCAAATGCCGGTACTTAAACGGTTTCTGACCGCATTCTTTTTCTATAGTATGGGAGTACAAACGGTAATGCTGGTGGCTATTGACTTTGGAATTAAAGAATTGAAGTTGGAAAATTCCAAGCTTATAATTACGGCAGTAATCATACAATTAGTGGCAATAGTAGGTGCTGTTGGTATGGCTAAACTGTCAAGCATTATAGGAAACCTAAGAGTATTGTTGCTTACTGTTTTGCTTTGGATTGGTGTATGTATTGCCGGCTATTTTATGCAAACAGAAATTCATTTTTACATCATTGCCTCCCTTGTAGGTTTGGTAATGGGAGGCATCCAATCGCTCAGCCGGTCTTCTTATTCTAAGTTTATGCCTGACACAAAAGACACGGCTTCCTTTTTCAGTTTTTATGATATTACTGAAAAGTTGGCCATTGTAATTGGCTTGCTAAGTTTTGGTATAATAGAAGGCATTACGCACTCCATGCGCAACTCCATTCTTGTATTAATACTTTTCTTTGTATTAGGTTTTATCAGTTTATTACGCACTGCTCAAACAGTGAAAAAACAACAAACATCATGAAGTTATTTACCATCAATACCGGCTTTTTTAAATTGGATGGCGGCGCCATGTTTGGCGTGGTGCCTAAAAGTCTTTGGCAAAAAATAAATCCAGCTGACGACCAAAATTTATGCACCTGGGCGCTGCGTTGTTTGCTGGTGCAAGATGAGGATCGCCTTATATTAATTGACAATGGCATTGGCAATAAACAAGATGCAAAATTTTTCAGCCACTACCATCTTCACGGTGAGGATACGCTGGAAAGCTCATTAGCCAAACACGGATTTAGCAAAGAGGATATTACAGATGTTTTCTTAACGCATTTGCATTTTGACCACTGTGGAGGCTCCATTATAAAAGAAGGAGATGCACTGTTGCCCGCTTTCAAAAACGCCACTTATTGGAGCAATGAAAAACATTGGGAATGGGCCACAGCACCTAATGACAGAGAAAAAGCTTCTTTTTTAAAAGAGAACATTTTACCGATACAACAAAGCGGTCAGCTTAAGTTTGTAGCCGCTCCAAGGCATCAGAATATTGATCTACTTCCTTCCTCTCCATTTACTGAAAATATATCAGTTCGCTTTGTTAGCGGACATACAGAAAGCATGATGCTGCCGCAAATAAATTACAACGGCCAAACCATTATTTACATGGCAGACCTGTTGCCCTCAGCAGGACATATACCACTTCCTTATGTAATGGCTTATGATATGTTTCCATTGGAAACATTGAAGGAAAAGAAAAAATTCCTAAAGGAGGCAGTCGAAAATAATTACCTTCTTTATTTTGAACATGATCCCAAAATTGAATGTTGCCAATTGCAGCAAACAGAGAAAGGCATACGTGCCGGAGAAACCTTTACATTAGAGGAATGGACCAGCAAGTAAAATCTATTTCAAACACTAAAACCCTAATTGTAAATTGAATAAATCTGTGGTAAGTGATTGCTTTTATCTTGGTACATTTCGCCTTTTAGTTATTAAATTCTATGCTGATGAAAAATAGTTTAAAAATTCTTTTTATTGCAATGGCTCATATGTTTTCCATTCTTTGTTTTTCGCAAAACTTCCATTTGCTTGTGGGTACATACACCAACAACAACAGTAGCAAAGGAATTTATGTATACCGCTTCAATGCGGCCACAGGCGCAGCAGAGTGGGTAAGCAATACGGAAGGTGTCGTTAATCCATCCTACCTCGTAGCCTCTCCAAATGGCAAGTATGTATATGCAGTGAATGAGACGGGTGGTACTAATCCCGGTGCCGTTAGTTCGTTTTCTTTTGACCATCGCAGCGGCCAATTGACCTACCTCAACAGCCAGCCAAGTGGCGGAGACAATCCTTGCTATATTACAACAGACAAAAGTGGTAAATGGGTAGTAGCAGGTAATTATTCCGGTGGAAATTTAGCCCTTTTTCAAACCCTTAAAAATGGAGGTTTACAACCGTATACCCAATTGATACAACATATAGGAAAGGGAGTTAATAAAGAACGGCAGGAAAGTCCGCACGTACACTCTACCGTTTTTTCTCCTGATGGAAACTATCTTTTTACTCCTGATCTAGGCTTGGATAAAGTGTTCATTTATCAATTTAAACCAACATCAAAAAAACCATTAATTCCTGCTCCGCAGCCGTTTGTAAAAACAGGCGATGGTAATGGACCGCGGCACTTTACATTTCATCCCAATAAAAAATATGCTTACCTGATTGAAGAAATGAGCGGCACGGTAGCTTGTTATAAATATTCAAATGGCCGGCTTATTTTTTTTCAACGCATAGCTACACATCCTGCAGATTTTAAGGGAACTCTTGGTGATGCTGATATTCATATTTCACCGGATGGTAAGTTTTTATATACCTCCAACCGGGGCGATGAAAACGCTATTGCCATTTTTTCGATTCAGTCCTCTGGAAAATTAGTTTGGAAAGGGTATGAATCAACTTTGGGACTCACACCGCGCAATTTTATGATTGATCCTACAGGAAATTTTTTATTGGTAGCCAACCAAAAATCCAACAGCGTAGCCATCTTCAGAAGAAATTTAAAATCCGGATTGCTGCGGTATACCGGCAAAAGTATTGACGTGCCAAGTCCTGTTTGCCTGCAGATGTTGAAATAAAAATGTACCCAAAATGAATAGAATACTTTTCAAAAAATGTAACGGATCAGGTTTAAATAAGCTGTTTGTTTTTCTTCTTGCCATCTTAATATTTCCTGAATGCTATGGTCAAACAGAGGCGGTTACTAAAAGACTAACTATTATTGCAGGCCCCTCTCTATTAACCGTACCGAATACAAATTTGGGATTGCAAACGGGATTGCAATACAACTTTGCCCGGTGGAGTGTGCTGTCTGAAATTGCCTTTCCGCTATACATAAAAGACAAGGAAATGCACAGCCGTTTTATACGGTTTAGCAGCGAAATAAAAAGATATTTGTTCGAAAGATCATTTTACAGATTTTATATTTCGTTGCAAGCACACGTCACAGAAAGTAAATATCATAGTATCTACCGTGATTTTTTCTTTGACAAAAATGCGCCTTCCACCATATATTACTATGACGAAGCTGATAGTTACTCACATATAAAAGTGGCCGCTATTAAAACAGGCCATGAAATAATGATAGGAAGTAAATTTTCTTTGGATCTATTTTATGGAATCGGATTACGTCAAAAAATCCGGGAATTTAAAAATACAACCAATCTAACCTCCTCTCTTATTACTGCCGGAAATCAGCCACCTTATTATAGGTACCGAAGACCCGTTACTGTAAATAAAACGGAAACAAAGCTGCACATTACTACCGGCTTTCGGCTTGGCTTCAAGTTGCACTAAACACCATCCATTATGCAGCTACGGTGGCCTCCGTCATTTGCCGTTGCACCTTTTCTACCAACTCTTCATAGTCAAAAGGCTTTGGTAAAAAGTCATCAGCAATGGTGAGTGCTTCGGCGGTAAGATCATCACCAGACATAAGAATTACACGTATATTATGTGTCTCCACTTCGCTCTTGAGAAGGCTGCAGAATTGCCTTCCATCTTCTTTACATATGAATACATCCAATAAAATAAGCAAGGGCTGATGGATCTTTATTTTTTGAACGGCTTCTTCAATTGACCTTGCCAATACTACTTCAAAACCCTGCCCTTTTAAAATAATCTGAGTGATCAACAACAAGTCTTCATTGTCATCTACCAACAATATTTTTGAATGCATAATCTTAATTTTTGGTTCTGCGGCTCACCTACTTCAAAAATGTAACCAAACTTTTCTTCACCTTTTATTTTGGCGTACAACTCGCTATACTTCAACCATTTAATTAACCAATTTGATGAATGAGTATATTATAAATTAACTAATTTTCACGCTAATTTTCTCTCTTTCAACCATCATTTTATAAATTTTATTTATAAAAAAAAGCACTGCGGCCAACAGTGCTTTTTTACTTATTTAATTATCTGCCTTATTATTTATATGCTTGTTCGTGCACACTTTTTACAGCACGGCCAGAAGGGTCAGCCATGTTTTTAAATGCCTCATCCCACTCCAGTGCAATAGCGGTACTGCAAGCCACAGATTTCTCGTACGGCACACAGCGGGCTGCTTCATCGCCAGGGAAAAGCTCACTAAAAATAGTGCGGTAGTAATATTCTTCTTTTGTAGATGGAGTGTTAATAGGGAAGCGATGACCTGCATTTTTTAATTGTTCATCGGATACTTGTTCTGATGTAATTTTTTTCAATGTATCAATCCAGCTGTAACCGACACCATCTGAAAATTGTTCTTTCTGCCTCCATGCTACTTCTTGTGGCAGGTAGTCTTCAAATGCTTTTCTCAATATCCATTTTTCTATCTTGCCACCTCCGGCCATTTTATCTGCAGGATTGATGCGCATGGCCACATCCATGAATTCTTTATCTAAAAATGGTACCCGACCTTCTACTCCCCAGGCTGCTAAAGATTTATTAGCACGCAGGCAATCATAAGAATGTAGCTTGCTTAATTTGCGTACGGTTTCATCATGAAATTCTTTAGCGTTAGGTGCTTTGTGAAAGTATAAATAGCCACCGAATAATTCGTCAGATCCCTCGCCACTCAACACCATTTTAATTCCCATGCTTTTAATAACGCGGGCTAAAAGATACATAGGTGTTGAAGCACGGATCGTGGTGACATCGTATGTTTCAATGTGGTAAATCACATCACGAAGTGCATCCAATCCTTCTTCAATGGTAAACGTTACTTCGTGGTGTACGGTGCCAATATGATCGGCTACTTTACGGGCCGCTACAAGGTCAGAAGAATCTTTGAGGCCTACGGCAAAAGAATGCAATTGCGGCCACCAAGCATCTTTCAGGTCTTCAGTTTCTATGCGGCGGGCGGAGTATTTTTTGGCAATGGCGGATATGATAGATGAATCTAAACCACCGGATAATAATACACCATAAGGCACATCTGACATTAGCTGCCGGTGCACGGCTTCTTCCAGTGCTTTGCGCAAAGCAACAATGTCTGTTTCCGCATCTTTCACTGCATTATAATCCGTCCACTCCCGTTGGTACCACCGCTTTAGCTCCTGTCCTTCTTTGCTATACAAATAGTGGCCGGGCAAAAATTCCTGTATGCGGTTGCACACTCCTACCAGGCATTTTAACTCTGACGATACATAAAAATCTCCCCATTGATCCCATCCCATATACAATGGAATAATGCCCATATGATCGCGGGCTATAAAGTATGCATCTTCTTCTTTATCATAAAGTGCAAAGGCAAATATGCCATTAAGATCGTCCAAAAAATGAATGCCTTTTTCGCGGTAAAGGGCTAAAATAACTTCACAATCTGACTGTGTTAAAAACGTATAGGGTTGGGCTAAATTTTTCTCAAGTTCGCGATGGTTATATATTTCTCCATTTACGGCAAGGGCCAGTTGACCATCAGCACTTAACAATGGCTGCTTGCCTGAGGTAGGGTCTACAATAGCTAGTCGTTCGTGCACCAGGATGGCTTTATCGGTAGCAAATGTGCCCGACCAATCTGGCCCGCGGTGCCGCTGCTTTCGCGACATTTGAATTGCCTGACTCCTCAAATCCTCCGATGGTTTCTTTAAATCAAAAACTCCTATAATTCCGCACATAATAAATATTGGTTGAAAAAATGAAGCCGTAAAGGTAAAACTTAGCGCCAACAAAGCATCTTAGAAATAATGAAACCATTGGCCAGTCTACTTTCAAAGCAGTAAGATGGTAAGAAAAGAGTTGATTTTTTGCACGTTACACCAAACATTCGGTAAGGCGAAAAACAAAAGCCAGGCTTAATACAGCGGCCTTGAGGCGATAGGATTTTGATACGATGCGGTCAAAAAAAGCTACTTGCTTTTCTACCATGGCTTCTGCCATATAATCCTGAAGCATTGCCTGATTGGAATCAATTACTTTAAGGTGCAGCTCCTTAAATGCAGGCATTGCTTTAATCACTTTGTCAGCCATTGTTGCTGCATCATCGTTTTCATGCACCCCTACAAAAATGCCGGCATTGTTTTCATCAATGGCTTTTTTTACATAGCTCTTCTCATTAAAAATGGAGAATATCGGCTTGCCGGATTGAATATTATTGTAAATTTTTGATGCGTTATAACCGGCATCTGTAGAGCCGGGAATAAAGAGAACATCTGCATAAAGTAAAGTGGCTAAAGCAGAAAAATAAGGTACTCTATTTGGAATTTCTGTAACCAGGTGGCTCATATCAAATTCACCGGCCAGGTGCTCCACGGGCTTTTCATCAATGCCATCATAATAATTAGTTCCTACAAAATAGAAATGGTAATCATCTTTATTGGTAATTGATAGGGAAAAGGCGGTGAAGAAAGCTTTTATCAGCGGCATGAAAAATTTATTCAACACACCTACGTACACTACACTTATTTCTTTTTTATTTTTTTTATTGATTCGGGGTGAAATGTTTTTTTGATACACCAAATCAAAATCCTGGGAGGAGGTACCGAAGGGTAGCAATAAGGTTGGCTTATATTTTAACTGATGGTACCGTTGCTGCAGCGTATCAATGTAAGCTTGAGACACGGAAATGATGCCGTTGGCAAAGGGCATAGTGCTTGCTTCCAACTGTTTGTCTAAAGCATACATCAAGCGAAACTTTGCAGGCCGCTTAGAAGAATGCTGGTGCAGGTAAAAATCGTTTCTCCACGGATCCTGCATATCTATTATGAAAGGTATCCCGAACTTTTTTTTCCAGTGT
The DNA here is from genome assembly GCA_039921625.1 of Chitinophagaceae bacterium. Lineage (GTDB taxonomy): Bacteria > Bacteroidota > Bacteroidia > Chitinophagales > Chitinophagaceae > Flavisolibacter. The sequence continues at coordinate 880 of JBDSBL010000038.1, read as the reverse complement.
GGGCCCAGCGTACAAATGTAAAATTGGGACGTAGAGAAAAACACAAGATCAAACTGGTGCGCCTGTAAAAGTTCTGTTCCCTTTTTTTTTAAATGGTAGTATGCCCGCAGCGATAAATTACCCATTCCAAATTTCCTGGTAAGCTTTTCCGGCCAGGCTTTAGTCTTATGCACTTCTATATCATCAGGCACGGTTTCACTAAGCAATTCATCCATGAAACCGGACACATAATCAGCCGCTACACACAACACCACAGGCTCCCAACCCATGGCTTTATAAAAAGGAAGGCTCATACGCACCCGCTGCATATCAGGTGCATTCACTGGAGGAAAATGTGGCGATATTATTAGTACTTTTTTCACTGTCCTACCCCTTTAAACGGATCATAAAATCGACGCATCCATTTGTATTGTTTCGATAATTTTAATTTAATGGTTTTCTCAGTATCTGATTCATACACACCAAAGCGACGAAGTGCTAATCTGTGTTCAAAAGGTTGGTAAATGCTCAACCCAAAATAATAACCTTCCTCCGTTAGAACTTGCCGGTAGCCCTTAGGAACCGAGGCGTATGGATAGGCAAATGAATATACGTTCTTTTGCGTAATATCTTCAATTATCCGCTTGCTTTGCTGTACCTCTTCTCTTACTTTATCTAATCCGGATAAGCTTTTCAGCTTTACGTGGTGGTGCGCATGAGCACCAATCTCCATACCCAAATGAGTAAGTGTTTTTATATCATTTTCATTCATCAGTTCCAACCTTGCCCTTCCATCTGTCACATCCCAGGCATTGTACCCTCCAAGCTGCGCTGTGGGTATAAAAAAAGCGGCCTTCATTTTTCGATTCACCAGTTCTGGAATGGCAAAATCAAACAACAT
>JBDSBL010000037.1:0-11364 GCA_039921625.1 Chitinophagaceae bacterium | reverse complement strand
CGCACCGGAACTCCTTTAAAATTGAATTCTTCCCGAAGTTTATTTTCCAAATAGTTGCGATAAGGAGTTTTTATATCATCAGGATAATTGCAGAAAAATGCAAAAGAAGGAACGAGTGTTGGCAACTGCGTTACGTATTTTATTTTGATTGGATTGCCCCTGACTACCGGAGGGTGATACGCCTCGATGGCCTTCAAAATTTTGTCATTTAATTTGGCGGTAGGTATTCTTCGCTGGCGGTTTTCATATACTGCCAGTGCCTCTTCAATAGCTTTATAAATGCGGGTTTTTTCCAGTGCAGAAATAAATAAAATGGGTACATCATTGAAAGGAGCTAAGCGCTTTTTTAAGGCAATTTCATAGTCGCGGGCGGTATTGGTTTCTTTATTCACCAGGTCCCATTTATTCACCAGAACCACAATTCCTTTTCCTTTCTTTACAGCCATGCTGTAGATGTTCAGGTCTTGGGCGGCAATGCCTTTTTCTGCATCAATCAGTATCATACATACATCGGCTTCGTCAAGGGCTTTTACGGCCCTGATGACGGAATAAAATTCAAGGTCTTCATGCACCTTGGCTTTACGTCGAATGCCGGCTGTATCTATTAAAATAAAATCCTTTTGAAACAAACTATACCTTGTATGAATAGTATCCCGGGTAGTACCGGCAATATCACTAACGATTGTTCTTTCTGCTCCTACCAAGGCATTTAGCAAAGAAGATTTTCCCACGTTGGGTTGTCCAATGATCGCAAATTTTGGTAGCGCATCTTCTTCCAATACGGCATCGCTGTCTTCCACTTTGATCAATTCAGTAACGGCATCCAGCAATTCACCGGTGCCACTGCCGCTGATAGAGGCTATATAAAAAGTGTGCTCAAATCCAAGTCTGTAAAACTCCGAAGCCTCCAACATACGTTGGTTATTATCTACTTTATTCACTACTAAAAAAACGGGCTTTGTACTTCTACGTAGCATCTCAGCCATTGCATCATCCAAATTGGTGATACCGGTAGCCACATCTACAATAAAAATAATAGCGCTTGCTTCTTCTACCGCTATCAACACTTGCTTCTTTATTTCGCGTTCAAACACATCATCACTTTCCGGTACAAAACCTCCGGTATCTATCACGTTAAATGATTTTCCATTCCACTCTGCCACACCATACTGTCTATCGCGGGTGACGCCACTTATATCATCTACTATGGCTTTGCGCTGTTCCAGTAAGCGATTAAAAAAAGTGCTTTTACCTACGTTTGGCCGGCCTACAATTGCTAAAGTAAAACTCATTCTATATTTATTTTTTGTTTGGCCGCCTGGCCATTTATCTTTTTTAATCCTGATTTGCTATTAGACTATTTTCCCGAATAAAAAATTTTACGGTCTAATTATATCCGTATTCTTTTAAGAACTGATCGTTTTCACGCCACTTGGGACGCACCTTTACAAACAATTCAAGAAAAACTTTTTGCCCAACAAATTGCTCAATATCCTTTCTTGCTTCGCTTCCAATTTTTTTAATCATTTTTCCACCTTCACCAATGATGATAGATTTCTGTGTCTCCCGTTGCACGATGATGTTGGCTCCTATCTTTAGTAGCGATGACTTCTGCTTGAACTCGTGAACCAAAACAGTAGTATGATAGGGAATTTCGTCTTCAAACAATTCGAAGATCTTTTCGCGGATCATTTCACCTACAAAAAAGCGCTCCGATAAATCTGTTATTTCATCCTCTGCAAAAAATGGCTCCCCTTCCGGCAACATTGCCACAATCAATGTAATTAATCCATCAATGTTAGCTCCTTTCAATGCGGACAGTGATAATACCTTAGTGGCATACTGCTTCTCCTTAAAAAAGGCAGCAGCCATGGCTACCTTATCGCCTTTTGCTTTGTCCATTTTATTGAGTACTACAATGGACGGAACTTTTAATTTTAAGGCAGCAAAAATGGCATCGCATTCCTCTAAATCATCGTTTATATCTACCAATAACAAAGCAATGTCTGCATCTTCCAGCGAACTTTTAACCGCTTTCATCATTCGTTCATGCAGCTTGTATTTTGGCTCTATAATCCCTGGAGTATCAGAGAAAATAATCTGGTAATCTTCAGTAGTTAAAAAGGCTTTTATGCGGTGGCGGGTAGTTTGTACTTTGGAAGATACAATAGCCATCTTCTCCCCCATTATTGCATTGAGCAAGGTGCTTTTCCCTGCATTGGGCTTACCAAATATGTTTACAAAACCTGCCTTCATACTTTGCAAATGTACCAATGGTTGAATAAATTGTTTCGTGCACTCATTTCGATAGTAAAAAATAGGGTAACAAGCCTTAAATCAGGAATGTGTGAAACGACCAAAAAGCTGGAGAAGAAACTTTGGTGGCAGAAATTAGTTACCAATAAATAAAATAAGAAAGCCTCTTACGAGGCTTTCTTTAGTTGCGAAGGGGAGGATCGAACTCCCGACCTTCGGGTTATGAGCCCGACGAGCTACCGCTGCTCTACTTCGCGATGCAAATGTAGGGATTAATATTATTCAAAACAAAAGACATGAATTATTAAGATGAAATAAGTATAATGTAACAGCAATCTAACGACTAACTTTTTTAACTGAAGATCCTACAGATTTTTTGCGGCTTAAAGTTGCATCACCTTTATACAACACATCACTGCCACCACTTACTGTAGCTGTTATCGTTTTCGTAGCTCTTATTTTCACTGTGCTTCCTCCACTTGCTGATACAGAACAATTTTGACTTTCCAAGCCATAACCATTCAAATCAGAGCCGCTACTTATTTCTATGGAAAGATTGACTACAGTACCTTCTATGGCTACATCTGCACCGGAGCTTTGCTTAATTTTTAAATCATTAATTGACACTTTTCCCTTAAAATCTGATCCACTTGATATATTAATAGCGAGGCTTGGTACGCTAAGAGTTCCATCTACCAACACATCAGAGCCACTGCTGGCAGTAATGGCATCAAGTGATTTGTAAGACAGGTACACTTTTAAGGCTATTTTGTTATTGTTGATAACCCGATTATTGTTATCATCATACCAAATTTTAAGTACACCTTTAGTAACCACTGTTCTGATGTTGGCCGTGTATTCCGGCGAGCCTCCACTTACTGCAATTGCTTCATCCCCACCGGATAAGTAAAGATCAATACCACTGGAAACATCCACTGCATGAAAATTTTCAATAGACCGTGGCTCCACAAAAGGATCGTGTATTATTCTTTGCGCCCCCACCCAAATAAAAGTCACCAACAAAAAGGCAATTGATAAAAACAACTTTTTCATAACCGAAAATTATGGAGATTCTTACAGTGACGCAGGAGCTAAAAAGAAAGTTACAATGTCTTTCTTTTTATTTTAATTTTGATGCTGATAACCCGGGGTGCCTTTATCGGCTGAGAAAATACCCGTAGAACCTGATCAGGGTAATGCCTGCGCAGGGAAGGCATCAAACCACTTTCCTTCTCGGCTTTTGCATACCCTTTTCATTAAAATTTATAAAATGAAAAGGATTTTTTTTCTAAGTTTTTCCATTATTATTTTTTTCAATGCGGTGGCGCAACGTGATTCAATTGTAAACTCCAGAGACACCGTGGAACTTGTGCCGGTGGAAGTACGAGCCGTAAGAGGAGGAACAAGAGCTCCTTTTGCAAAAACAACTTTGTCTAAAGCCGACATTGACAAACAAAATGTAGGACAGGACATACCTTTTATCTTAAATCAAACTCCTTCTGTTATTATCAACTCAGATGCAGGCAATGGCGTAGGATATACAGGTATCAGAATAAGAGGCAGTGATGCTACAAGGGTGAATGTAACCTTGAATGGAATGCCTTTTAATGATGGAGAAAGTGGCGGTACTTTTTTTGTGGACTTACCAGATTTTGTATCATCTGTAAACAGTATACAAGTACAACGAGGAGTAGGCAGCTCCTCAAACGGCAGTGGTGCTTTTGGAGCCAGCATTCATTTAAGTACAAATGATGTTATCAAAATTCCTTATTTAGAATTAGCTAACAATATTGGATCTTTTCAGACTTATAGAAATACTTTAAAAATGGGCAGCGGCTTATTGGGCCAGCATTTTACGGTAGATGCACGACTATCAAACATTAGAAGCAATGGCTATATAGAAAGGGCAAAAAGCCACCTTCAATCCTATTATTTTTCCACTGCATATATAGCTGATAAAACAACCCTGCGACTAAATGCTTTTACCGGTAAAGAAAAAACCTATCAGGCTTGGAACGGGGTTTCTGAATCAGATTTAAAAGGGAACAGGAGAATTAATTATGCCGGAACGGAAAGAAAGGGTGAGCCGTATGATGACGAAACGGACAACTATACACAGAATAACTACCAGGCTTTTTTTACCCAAAAACTTAGCCCTAAACTTGTGTTCAACACCGGTTTGTTTTATGTAAAAGGAAAAGGTTATTATAATCAATATAAAGCTACAGCCCGCTATGACGCTTACTCTTTGGTAAAGCCAGTCAAAGGAAGCGATACCATTTTCACTTCTGACCTCGTGCGCCAACTATGGCTGAATAATGATTTTTATGGAGATGTTTTCTCCTTGCAATACAGCTCAAATGGTACCCAATTGATAGGTGGTGGTTCCCTCTCGAAATACAAAGGTCAACATTTTGGCGAAGTAGTTTGGGCGCAAAATGGACTGAGTGGCCCTACCCGTTATTATGATGTGACTGCACATAAACACGATTTTAATGTGTACACAAAATGGACACAGGATCTATCCAACTCATTACAATCCTATGTAGACATACAATACCGCGGGGTTCGGTATAAAATCAATGGTTTTAAGCAAAACCCTACTTTGCAAATTGATCAGCAATATAATTTTTTTAACCCTAAGGCTGGATTAATATATCACCAGGATATGTGGTCTGCATTTGCCTCCTTTAGTGTGGCCAACAAGGAACCAAACCGGGATGATTTTGAAGCAAGCAGCCATGAAATTCCAAAAAGAGAAAAGCTTAATGATTTGGAAATTGGCTTAGAAAATAAAAGCAAGAATGCTAATTGGGGTCTTAATTTTTATTACATGAAATACAATAACCAATTGGTGCTTACAGGAAAGATAAATGATGTAGGTGCTTATACCCGAACCAATGTAAAAGATAGCTACCGTGCGGGTTTGGAGCTGCAGGCATCTGCCATTATTCTACCATGGCTTACAGCTTCAGGCAATGTAGCATTTAGCCAAAACCGCATAAAAAACTTTTCTGAGTTTATAGATGATTATGATGCAGGGAATCAGAAAATGAAAACCTATAATTCAGGTAATTTGGCTTTTTCACCCTCAGTAGTGACCGGAGCAACGGTAACTTTTATACCTATTAAAAAATTAGACCTTAGTCTTATTAGCAAATATGTTTCGAGCCAATACCTTGATAATACAAGCAACAAAGATCGAATGTTGGATGCATACTTTACCGAAGATGTTCGTGCTTCCTATAGCTTCAACATCAAAAGTGTAAAGAATATAACCATTACAGCACAGGTAAATAATTTGTTTAATGCCTTGTACGAGCCAAACGGATATACATTTAGTTATTACAGCAACAACCGTTTAAACACTGAAAACTATTACTTTCCGATGGCCGGCATAAATTGGAATTTTGGATTGCAAATGAGGTTCTAAAAAAAACGAACCAATCTTTCTATTGAAGAGGGATTGGTTCATAATAAGATGTTTTAAAAAAAGGTAATTAAAACCTTTCTTCACATGTGCAGTAAAGAAGTTGTTATTTTTCTATTCCGTATTTTTCCTGCCAGGCTAGTATACCGCCTTCCACATTATACGTATTTGTAAAACCCAACTGATCGAGCACCATGCAGGCCATTGCGCTTCTTTTGCCACTACGGCAATAAACAATTACTTCCTCTTCTTTCAGATCTTCTATGTCTTCAATTTGCATAGTTTGGATCTTACCAAGAGGAAACAATTTGCCGCCTAAATTGGCAGCTTCATATTCATGTGGTTCGCGCACATCAATGAGGTTGATCTTTTCACCACTATCTATTTTTTGCTTTAGTTGGTCTACGGTTATTATTTTCATTCTTCTGGAACTTTAGGTGTTTTATTATTTAATGAATCAGGGTTGGGCGGAGGTTCTAAATCGAGCCGCAAATCTATCATTTGTCCGGGTCTGATTCGGAATTGCCTTCCCTCCTCATCTTTCGGTTCCGGGCTTTGCCAGGTTACATAGGCAATTTCTTTGTCTTTTACTAATGGAGATGGTATCACAGCGCCTAACGAAATACCTTGCGCTTCCAGCAAAATTTTTGCTTCTGCAAAGGTGAGCCCTACCAGCTTCGGTACCGCCATATCTTCATTGCCCAACCCAGTTCCTAATACCAAAGAAACGCGGCTACCCATTTTTATTTTTTCCCCTGGCGCTATGTGGTTCCCATTAAATAGTTGATCTAATACTGAGTTCTTGGCAAAGTCCGGTTTGAAGGTAGTATCGCCTAATTGCAAACCTACATTACGTAATACCATTTCTGCATTGCGCAAACTGTATCCAACCAGATTGGGCATATCAACATCCGGTGGAATAGTACGGTTAATAGTTACATAAACTGTCCTGTTTACTTTAACCACGGCATCCGGCTCCGGTACTTGTTTTATAATAACAGAAGGTTGCAATGAATCGTAATAAACGGAATCCTGAACGACCACATCAAATCCTTTTTCCTCCAACATGGTACGAACAGACTCAAGAGTTTTACCGGTAACAGAGGGTACTGTTCGGGCTACACCATGTTGCGTGATGCCATCAAGTGAAAGCATAAAAATGAATACCAAAAGGCAAATAAAAAGAATACCAAGCAACAGATTAAACCAAAGCGGCTTGGTGGTAATATAAGTTCTGATGAAATTTTTCAAAAGATAAATTTAGAAAATTTGAGGTGCAAGATAATTAAACTTAAATGTCAATACTGCTTAACCATTTAATGCATCCTGTAAAAGTTTGGTATAAAACTCTTCTAATTTCCATCCTTTTGCCTTTACTTGTTGGGGTATAATGCTGGCTTCGCTTTGTCCCGGTACAGTATTGATCTCTAGCATAAAGGGAGCATTTTTTTCTGCGTTGTAAATAAAATCTATCCGAACCATTCCATTACAATTAAAAACCTCATAAATTTTTACGGCTGCTTTTTCCACTTTTTCTTTCCAAGTATCCTCTATTTGAGCCGGGGTAACTTCAGTGGCCAAACCACTGTATTTGGCTTCAAAATCAAAAAAATCTTTGTTGGTACTTACCTCTGTTATTGGCAACACCTGAATGGCTCCACCGGACTTAAATACACCAACCGTGAATTCCCGGCCTGTTATCATTTCTTCCACCAGCACTTGCGTATCTTCTTTAAATGCTTTTTCCAATGCGGGTTGCAGGTCTTCATTTTTATGCACTTTGCTCATACCAATACTGGAGCCTCCATTGTTTGGCTTTACAAAAAGAGGCATTTTTAATTGAGAAAGAATGGTATCAGCATCGTAAGTAGTATGCTTGAATAAATGTACTGACTTGGCTACATGGATGCCGGCCATTTCTGCCACAGCTACTGTGTATCGTTTATTAAAGGTCAATGCGGAAGTAGCTGCATTGCAGGAGGTATAAGGCAAACACAACATATCAAAATAACCCTGCAACTTTCCGTCTTCTCCAGGGGTACCATGCATGCCAATAAATACGGCGTCGAAGGTTACTTTTTTATCATCCAGAAAAAGAGAAAAATCATTTTTATTCACTTCAATTACTTTATCTCCTTCTTCGTAAAACCATCCTGTAGGATTGATATCAATTTTGTACACATCAAACAACTCTTTATCAAGGTGGTTGTATATAGTGGTTGCCGATTTGTAAGAGATGGCGGCTTCGCCGGAAAAGCCTCCTGTAACTAAAGCAATTTTCTTCTTCATAAGTTCAAAGCTAAAATAAGAAGTAAAATGCCCATTATTTTTTTCAAAAAATTCAATCATTCTAGCCGCTTGACCTTACTATTCAACAAAAAATCTGATTTCCAATTTCTCGATGGAAAGAAAAATAAAATACTTTTTTGAAAATGGGATCATTTGGGTGGCAATAAAAACAAGAAGTGGAGACTGATTTACCTGACTGTAAATTCTCTTTTTCCAAATAATAAAAAAGGTGAAGGATAATCTCCCTTCACCTTTTTACTACAGGAAATATCACCTGTTTAAGTAAAGCAGTTTCCTGCTTTTATAATTGCTACTTTAAAGTTAGAAATAAAAATTATTTAGTGCAATCTTTCCTTTTTCACCAAAAGCTCCTCTACCGTTTCCTGGTACATTTCATCTGGCACACAACAATCTACAGGACAAACCGCAGCGCATTGTGGCTCTTCATGAAACCCCTGGCACTCGGTACATTTTGAGGGTACTATAAAATAAGTATCAACTGCAACTGGAGCATTCCGCTTGTCGGCCGGCACCACTGTACCATCTACAAGAGTATATTGACCGCTTTTTATAGAAGTGCCGTCTGCTATCGCCCACTCCACTCCTCCTTCGTAAATTGCATTGTTGGGGCACTCCGGTTCGCAGGCGCCACAGTTGATACATTCATCAGTTATCTTAATTGCCATAATATAGGTTTGTTTAGAATTATTTTTGCAAACAAAATTAAAGGGTGCACATGAATTTACAACATCGTTTGGATTTACTTGTTCGATTAGGTCATTATATGTCTGAACAATCTGAAGAATGGCTGCAGGCCAAGGAAACTGCTTTCCACAAAAACAATTGGTTTCTGCCTGCATTTATTGATCAGGCTGTTTCGGTTATTGTTTCCAATTATTTACAGCCGAAAAACTTAAATGAAGTAGCAGAAAGCTATCACCTGCCGTTCACTAATCCCGCTCCTAAAAAAGTTGGAATTGTAATGGCTGGAAACATTCCTCTCGTTGGCTTCCACGATCTTTTATGCACTTTTCTTACCGGTCATTATGCCGTTATAAAACTTTCTTCCAAGGATGATGTGCTCACAGAACATCTTATCCAAACAATGATAAAATGGAACGAAGAAACAGCCCCTTATTTTTCTATAAGCACCTTGCTAAAAGGCTGTGATGCCTACATTGCCACGGGAAGCAATAACACCGCGAGGTACTTTGAATTTTATTTTCAAAAATATCCGCACATCATCAGAAAGAACCGTACGTCTGTAGCCTTGCTAAGAGGAGATGAATCACCGGAAGAATTAGAAAAATTGGCCGAGGACGTTCATTTGTATTTCGGATTGGGCTGCCGAAATGTGACCAAATTATATGTACCGCAAGGGTATGATTTTATCCCACTATTGGACTCATTTAATAAATACAGCTACCTTATAGACCATCATAAGTACAAGAATAATTACGACTACAATCTTGCGCTTCATTTATTAAATAAAAAATATTATATGACCAACGGAACGACTCTTTTAATTGAAGAGGCTTCCCTTTTTTCTCCCATAAGCCAGGTGAATTATGAATATTATGAAGAGGAACAAAATGCAAGCGAAAAATTGAAAAATAATGACGCTGTACAATGCATCATTGGCAGGAACAATGTTCCTTTTGGCATTGCTCAATACCCATGTATGACAGACTTTGCAGATGGAGTGGACACCTTACAATTCTTACTGAATTTAAATTCTGGGGAGGAAGATAAAGAAGTACGAAAGTCTTAGTAATATTTTGTTAAACTCAATGAACGGGGCCGATAAGAACTAATCTATTTTTTATTTTGTTATGTCAAGGCACGTAATTTGACACAATAACATTCTAGCATAATAATTTTACGAATATGAAAATAAAACAAGTCTTACTGATCGCAGGCATTAGCGCTGTCACTGCTGTAGGCAGCGTTTGGACCTACAATAATTTTTTTACCGATCACCAATCTTATATTGGTTCTTCGGAGCATGGCCTACCCGCCAATTACGTTGGCTTTTTTGATGGCAAATCATCTGCATCGGAATCGGTGGACCTCACTAAAGCTGCAAATGCAAGCGTGCCGGCAGTAGTACACATCAAAACAAAAATTCCAGCAAAAAAATTAACGAATGATGTGCCCCGTCAGCGTGGCAATGGCATCTTTGATGATCTGTTTAATGATATGTTTGGCTACGGCCCCAACGTACAACCCGAGCAGCGTGCTTCGGGCAGTGGAGTGCTCATAAGTGAGGATGGATATATAGTAACGAATAACCACGTAATCTCAAATGGCGGAACAGGTGTTGCCGATGAAATCATGGTAACCCTTCACGATAAAAAAACATTTAAAGCCCGCATTATAGGTAGAGATCCAAGCAGCGATATAGCGGTGCTTAAAATAGATGGTAACAAATTCCCTTTCCTATTATATGGCAATTCAAATAATGTGCAACTAGGGCAATGGGTATTAGCAGTAGGCTATCCGCTAACGCTGGAAACCACAGTGACAGCCGGTATCATATCTGCCACAGGCCGTTCCATAGGTATCAACGGGCGTCAAACTTCTAATAAAGAAACTCCGGTTGAATCCTTTTTACAAACAGATGCGGCAGTGAATCAGGGAAATAGTGGTGGTGCGTTGGTTACCTCCAATGGTGAATTAATTGGCATCAACTCCGCTATCCTTGCTCCTACCGGCACCTATGCAGGATATTCGTTTGCCATACCGGTGAACATAGTTAAAAAAATAGTGGAAGACATTGTAAAATTCGGAAACGTGCAGCGTGGTTATTTAGGAATATCTTATTATCCTATAGAAGATATGTCGGACGATCAGATCAAACAAACTGGTTTGCCAACCGCTACGGAAGGAGTATATGTATCTTCTGTATCTAATGATGGTGGTGCTTTTACTGCCGGTATTAAAAAAGGTGATGTCATTACTAAGGTCAATGGAATTTCTATTTCTTCCGGCATTCAACTTAGTTCTCAGCTCGTTAATTTCCGGCCCAATGATCGGGTACCGGTTACCTACATTCGGAATGGTAAAGAGTACATTGCTAACGTGGTTTTGAAAAAACAAGCTGGAACATTTGAAGACCTTGCTACATCAAATATTAGTACCCGTTTGGGTGCAGATATGGAAACATTAGATAAAGCTAAAGCACGCGAATATGGCATCAATGGTGGAGTAGTAGTGAAAAGAATCAAAGATGGCGGTGCCATGAGCAAAACCAAGATAGACGTAGGTTACATCATTACGAGTGTTGATGGAAACGACATTACTTCTATAGAACAATTGAACAAACTTTTAGGTAATGCCCGGGGCCGCATTACGGTTCAAGGCATCTATCCTGGGTACGAAGGTGTATA
>JBDSBL010000036.1:0-8466 GCA_039921625.1 Chitinophagaceae bacterium | reverse complement strand
TTTGGTAGTAAAGAAAAGGGTGTCTGTTTTTAATAATTTACGACCGAGTGTATCTTCTGCAAAGTCTTTGTCCAACACCAAATTATACTTTGTACCGGGCTTCCAAACGGTGTATAAGGTAAGTTGCTTTTTGGCTGAATCTAATGCCAGCCTATAAAGGGCTTTAGTAAATACGCTGTCTGTTGACAGGGTCATTTTGGTAGTGTCCAGAGATCGCAGGGGCTGATCAAAATTTACTTTAAAGGAGTCCAGCAAATTTTGCTGGTTGGCGGCAAGGTTGGTAGTGAATCTGAGGCGGCGGTCGGCATTATTATTTTTAGAAATGAAAGGTGATGAATTGATGGAAGGCACCGCTTGCTCTTTGTATGCATAAAGTGTGACCGGTTTGGTAGTATCGGAAACAGTAACCGGCTTGTCGGTAAAAGCAAAAGTTTGCGTTGGGCTAAGGTATTGGCGGCTGCCACCCTGATCACTAAAGGCATAGATGGCAAAGGTGCCGGCAGGAAGGTTGCGAAAAAGGAACCGGCCTGTTGCATCGAGGCGGGTTACATATCGCGGCCGCTCTTTGCGCACTGCAGAATCAGTAAGGTTTTTGTGCAATACCACAATCAGGTTCGAGTCTATGTTGCCGCTTTCTGCGAGCACTACTTTCCCGGTAAGGCTTAACGAATCGAGGAAAGGACCTGTAGAAAAAGTATAAGTAAAATTGCGCAGCACATTTCCTTCGTTAATGTCTTTTAATGCATTACCAAAATTAAAGGTGTAGGTAGTATTTGGCTCTAGCGAATCCCGAAGATGAAGGGTGAGCGTACGCAAATGGGCGTCTATTTTTGGCACTTTGCCCGGCGCAAAAAGAGGGGTAAACAAAAGGTTTTGACCCACATCCTGCAGGTCAATAAATTCATCAAAACGAAGCTGAATGGTATTGCCTCTGAAGTTCACCGTGGAATCGGGCGGGTCCGCATTTACTAAAACTGGTGGCAGCGAATCTCTTGGTCCGCCGGAGGGCGGAACAATGTTGGCGCATCCCGATCCACCCGTGGTGCCGATTAATAAAATAAAAAAAAACAATAAATAAAAAAGAAAGGGCTGCTTCATTTATGAGCCGCAAACATAAACTGTTTCTTTTGTTGCTGTACGATGCCTGTCCCAAAAAAACGGTAAAAGGAAGTGGCGCCTAAACTCTTCAACCAAAAAAAGGTTTGCCTCTAATACCTTCTTCTTCTTCCGTTGGTAACTCATGCAACGCTACCGTCATTTTATTTGTTTTTACAAACTGACACCAATGGCATTCCTTTTTGCCGCAACCGGTATAAAAATCTTTTCGCCTTATTTTATCAGACACGGTTTTAATCTGATCCCTTACGGTTTGTACATCTTCTTCAAGAATGGTCACCTTTTTTTTGTGATATTCTTTCTTTTTATCGGGCTCTATAAAATCAAATTCAAATGCTGAAAACTCCCAGTCTTTTTGCAAATAATTATCGACCATAATTTTATAAAAAACAGCCTGTCGCCAATAGTCACCCCCATCCGGAATTTTTGGGTTGGGCGGGGCTAGTTTCGCTTTTGCATAATCAATGTCCCCGGTTTTGTAATCTACCACCGTCACGTCCTTACCGTTGAATTCTAATTTATCTATTCTTCCTTTTAAGAGGATATCATCCATATCCACATTAGTAATAAAACGTTCCACACTCACAATCTTATTCCATTGGTGGCTGTAGGTTTTGTAATAATTGGCTAAGATCTGAGGACCGTATTCCAACCGGCGGGCAAATTGTTCTTTGGTAAACGACTCACGATTTCGATGCATATAAGTGATGAAATAATCTACAAATTCATTCACAGATGGAAATACATTATTGTTCAATTGCATTTTTAAAAACAATTGCTCCAGGGCATGGTGCACTGCCGATCCAAAGGCCATCGATTCATTGGTAGGTGATGGAATGCGTACAATGTTTTTAAAATAAAACTCAAGTGGACAATGCAAATAATTATTCAACGCTGATACATTCATCACAAATCCATTGACAATGCGGTCGGTCAGTTCATCATCCAGTTGGCCAATCTCCGGAGCCAGCGGAGCAGCTAATTGCAATATGCTGAAATCAGCTACCACAGCGCTATCCAGCTTTATTTTTTCTGTTGGCAAAGGGTGGTGTTCCAATATTTCTGCCAGAAACTGCGAGGCTTCCATTTCCTTGCCATCCTGGTTGTAAGCGGCAAAGGAAAGGGTCAAATATTTTTTTGCACGTGTAATGGCCACGTAAAAAAGACGGCGCAATTCTTCGTCTTCATTTTGCTTTGCACTGGATACAAACAACGTATCGGGGAAAGAAAAACCACTGTTTGGTTTTCGTTTTTTTTCCCAATTTCTGGCGTTGCATCCAACCACAAAAACATAATCAAATTCAAGGCCTTTTGAGCCGTGTGCGGTCATCAAATTCACTCCTTTATCATTGCCCGAAACCTGCACCAGCGGCAGCACTAACTTTTCTTTATTCATCAATGCAAGGCGGTCCAAAAATTCCGGAAGTGACGTTAAGGGATACCGGGAGGTTTCTTCTTTTAGGTGTCTGTAAAATCCTGTGATCAATTGCAACAGCCACGCTTTTTCCGGACTGTTGATAATGTGCGTTAGAAAGCCTCCTTCGCGGATCACCTTCTCTAATAGGCCTTGCAGCGTTTGATTGCTTACTGCCTTTATCAAATTTTCCATCACGGATACTGTCTCTCCAAGGCTTTTTGGAATACCGGCATCAAACAGATCTACGGGCTTGCCGGCTTTTTCACAAATGTATTGGCGCAGGGAGGAGCGGGAATCTTTATTCTTTTGCGTAGCCATCTGCACCGTTGCTTTTGCTATCTCTATCGGCGGAATATCAAACCATTCAAAATGCAGGATTTCAAACAACAACTCATCACCGCTGAATGGAGTATCGTGCTCGGCTACTAAATATTTCAATACCAAAAGTAGCTGGCGAATAATAGGCTGCTCCAGAATATTTAAATTCTTTTTGGAATAAAAGGGCAGGCCTTTTAACCGTAAATAATCAGCAAGCGCTTCGCCGTATTTGTTTTCCCGGTATATAATGCCAATGGTATTGCCGGCCACTCCTTCCTTAAGCAAGCCTTCTACTGCCAACGTGATCCCGATCATTTCATCCTGCTGTGTTTCATACTCTTTTAACAGGGGCAAATGAGTAAAGCGACTAATGTCTTCGCGGCTGCTTAGCAGGTCTTTACTTAAGCCTGGAAGCTTGGCTACCAACCGTTCGTTGTTGCGGTCAATCAATGACTTTGATACATCTAAAATAGGTTGGGTAGAACGGTAGTTATTGGTCAATACCACGGTCAGCAAATCTTTTTGATACCCATCGGCAAAGGCCAGCATGTTTTCAATATTGGCACCTTGAAACCGGTAGATACTTTGGTCATCATCGCCCACTACAAACACATTGGGCTTGTCCCAAAATTCAATTAATAATTGTACTATTTTATTTTGTGATCCACTGGTATCCTGGTATTCATCTACCAATATGTATTGATACTGCTCCTGGTATTTCCGCAACAAATTTTGATTGTCGCCAAAAGCCTTTATTACCCAATTGATCATATCATCAAAGTCGTACCTGTTTTGGCGGCGCATCAGTTCCTGAAATTTTACAAACTCGCCGCAGGCAGCTTTCAATTTTTGCATTCTTTCCTGTTGCTCTTCTATCTTGCCTGGGTTCAGATCGCCTTTTTTAAATTCCTTGTACCCTCGTTTATACGTAAAGCCCTCACGGTTGGGGAGGTCATCCAAATATTCTTCTATCTTTTGGCAAATATGATCACCGGTCCAGCCTTCTTTTTTCATTAAACTAAATAGAGACGTGAGGTTTTGTATTTCGTAATAAACCTCACCGCGATAGCGTTTTAGCGGATGCTCTTTTTCAAAACCATCAATCAATTCTTTCAATAATTCTATACGCTCCAGATCAGAGATTGGGTCGAGTGCTGTCTTTTCAAACAGGGATAAGTTATCCTGTATCACCTCATTGCAAAAGGCATGAAAAGTATAAATGTTTACCCGGTACGCATCAGACCCAATAAACTGCTGAAGTCTTTTGCGCATGGCCACCACACCTGCATCGGTGTATGTAAGGCACAATATATTTTGCGGTTCTACCTGCGCATCACTTAATAATATTTTGCCAATGCGGGCACTTAATATTTGTGTTTTGCCGGTGCCGGGTCCGGCAATTACCATCACGGGTCCATCCAAATGGTCTACCGCCTCACGTTGCTTTTCATTGAGGCGATTGTATTCATCATTAAATTTTTGCTGCAGTTTATTTCGTAGAAGCGACATAGACCAAAGGTAGGTGCTAATACTATAATTTTTAGCAAGAAAGGAAAGAGAAAAAGGTTCCCTTTTATCTATTAGAGCAACTAAAACTATTTATGAAAAAAAGGTAGTAAGAACGTATAGAATAAATAATTCCGATATCGATAATGGAGAAAGAAAAATAATTAGAATGATAAAAAAAGCTCCTGCAGTAGGAGCTTTTTTTATTGGTTAATATTTTTCTATTGCATTGTCAAAAAATGTAAAATCACACCGTCAAGGTTCCTTCAATACTGTCATCCATTGTTTTTCCCAAAGCCGCACCGGTAGCCATTTTGAGTAATGCTACTACATTGCCATGTTTATTATCCCAATAGTAACCGCTGTCTGCATGTACTTTGATGACGGTAATTCTAGGATCATCTACCCCTTCTGTAAACCAGGTTTTAATGATTGGTTCCCATAATTCTTTTATTAGTTCTTTGTCGGTGGAGATAGTGGCAGTGCCCTGCACTACTAAAAAATCAGAATGGGCAGATCCCTGAAATAAAAGTTGTACCCGATTGTCTTTTGCAATCTCCTCATTTTTGTAGCTATCAGAAGCACTCAAAAACCAAAAGTTTCCCCCTTCATCTATTTTTTGGGCAGACATTGGCCTTGTTTTGAAAGGCAGTTCCGATGAAGTGGTGGTGCAAAAATAGCAGGTGTTGTTTTTTCCAGCCAATTCTTTCATCTTTTTCCCTGCGCTATTTCCGGTAAGGTCTTTCCTGTTTTCTTCTTCTTGATTTTTGTTAATGCTATCCATGGTTTATTTTTTTATGGTAATGAAATGATGTTGATTTTTTGTGGCCTCATACTCTTTTCTGGTAATTACTTACCACTCTATTTTTTTATTTATCGAATAAGAACACAACTTCCTTTTCGGAAAAAGGTTCTTCCATCAATGCCGGTTCCTTCTGCTGTCCACACCACTGCGCCTGCCGGTTGTTTGACACCTTTTAGAGTGCCATCCCACCCTTGTTGCTCGTCTTTGGTTTCATACAAAAGTTGGCCCCATCTATTATAAATTCTAAAATAGCGGAGGTCCTTTATACCTGCTAACACGGGTGCTAACCGGTCATTAAGTCCATCTCCATTAGGTGTGAAGGCGGTAGGCACATAAATATCTGCCCGCTCCATTATTTTCACCTGTTGTGTATCTATTGTAATGCAACCTGAAATTGTTTTTAATGCAATGGTGTACAATTGGTCAGAGTTGCCGGTATATACGGGTTTGAATACAGCCCGGTTATTTAATCCAAATCCAGGGGTCCACAACACACTTTCAGAAATAGGTCTTGCCTGCAGCGGTGCAGGCACATCGGTAGCTGCATACTTCACCGGGTATCGTATTCCTGGCTTTGCACGATCTACCTTGATCTTTTTTTGCGCCGTGGAAATAGTGCACCCAACCGTATTGGTCAAAAGGGCAAAATACACTCCACTGCCCGGCACCTTGTATTCTGTGGTCATTGCTCCGGGTATAGGCGCTCCGTCCACATACCACTGAATGCCAAAAGAAGGCTTTACGCGGAGCCGCGCACTGTCGCTGAATCCTATACAATACAAGTCAAGGCCAATCAACTCCAGCGAACTATCAATAGGTGCTGACTTTACTAAAACAGTGTCTGTGCTCAGGCACCCTCCTCCATCGTGCCGTGTATTCAATATATAGGTGGTATTGGTAGTAGGGCTAGCTCTTGGGTTGGCTATGGTAGGGTCAGAAAGATTTGATGCCGGTGACCAATTATAAACGAGTCCGGGAATTGGATTGGCTCCTATAAGCACGGGGCTTAAGCAAAAAAGAGCATCAGGACCGGCATTGGCCCGAACAGTTAACGTATCTATTAACCGGGCATACAAAGTATCCAAACATCCATACCCATTGAAGGGAACTACCGTGACTGCAACAAGGGTGCCTGGTGGTGGTGGCGGTTTAAAATATAAAGTTTGCCGGTTGCCAATCACCTGGCTCAAATCAGAGTTGAACCAGGTATAATTTTGATAGCCATAAGGTGCGGTTAAGTTTACGGCTGTATCATCTTTGCAATAGGTAGCTCCTACAAATTCGCTGCTGCATTCAGAGTTTACATCTATATAAGCATAGCCAAAATGCCTTCGAAAGGTACAGTCTGCCGTGCGAAAAAAAAGCCTGATGGTTTTGCCCGCAAGGCCATTTAAATTAATGGATACAGCGGACCAATCTTTACACCAAACCGGAGTACCATCAGTGCCGGCAAGATTGGATTCAAAAAAACCAGGCAACAGGGAGCCGAAAGGATAAAAAGAAAATGAAGAGCAACTAATGATGGAGTTATCTGAAACATTAGTGATCTCTGCTTCCATTCGGGGTTGTTGAAATTCTAAGTGATTTGGATCTTGAAAAACAACAGCGTAATGATAGATCAGAGAGTATTCATTTTGATTGGCCGGTATGGTAAACTCATAAGAAATTCCCTCTGCCTGCCCACCTCCCTCACTATTACCGAGGCGTATGGAATGGCCACTTCCATTAGGGCAGTTGACAGAAAACTGACCATAAGGATCTAATTCTCCACTTCCCGAAGTATACATCGTTTGCCTGTCCGGCACCGGGCCTCCTGAGTTGGAGATGGAAAATACATTAGTGCCATTTACTGCCGCTACCGTTCCTGTGTAGCAGGTCCAACCATTGAAGGTGCCGGTTTCAAAATCAATATTAGCCGGGCAATTTTGTGCCGCAGCCCATTGGATAAGGAAGGTTAATATAAGAGTGAAAAAAACTGACCACCGCTGTGGGTAAGAAATTCTTGGAAGTATATATAATGCAGCGTTTGGCAAGAGTAAATTTTAGATACTTCTAAAGTTAAATTATTTATGTCCTTCTTTCCATTTGTTTCAAATTGACTTTTTGTTGAAATTGCTCTTATTAAAGAATGGAATCAATTGATAAAATTTAATTTTTAAAATAGGAACAACATGATTTTGTACATATGGTAAACCTCTCACCAATTTATAATCTCCATGCTTAATTTCGTAGCTATGGCTTCTCTTTCTACCGCATTATACCACACATTATACATTGAAGAAATAAGGGAAGAAGCTCCTGATTTTAAAACATTTGTTTTTGCTCCGGGCCACGGAATAAAATATAAAGGAGGTCAATTTTTAACCCTTGTATTGCAAGAGAGGGAGGAATACCGACGTTCCTATTCCATTGCCTCAACGCCGGCATTAAATGAACCCTTGGCCATAGGTGTAAAACGTATTGCCAATGGGCTTTTTTCCCGGAAGTTGATTGACCATGCACGGGTAGGCGATGCCTGGCTGACCACCGGCGCCGGAGGTTTTTTTTGCTTGCCCCCTTCAATGCAATCCTATAATATTATTTTCTTTTTTGCGGCCGGCAGTGGCATCACTCCTATCTTTTCATTAATAAAAACAGTACTGCTTACCCAACCCTTTATCCGGGTGGTTTTGGTATATAGCAACCATTCTATTGATGCTACTGCTTTTTACGATGCATTAAATTACTGGCAGATTCAGTATAGCCCGCAGTTTACTATTCACTATGTTTTCAGTACTGATTCTGATTTACACAAAGCCCACCTCAATCGCGATTATCTGTTTTCTTTGCTTTCGATTTATCGTATAGAAAAAGAGAAAACTCTTCTCTATACCTGCGGACCAGAAGCCTATATGCGTATGGTGATTTTTACTTTGCAGGAATCCGGATTTCCAAAAGCCAATATAAAGAAAGAAGATTTTGTGCCACATCGCATACCTAAAATGCATACGGTGCCACCGGATACAGAAGCACATCAAGTAACCCTGCGCTGGCCGCATCATACGTTTCAACTTACCGTGCAATACCCCGATACAATTTTACGAGCTGCTAAAAAAGCAAAAATAAAACTACCATATAGTTGTGAACAAGGTACTTGCGGCAGTTGCGCTGCACGCTGCATACTAGGAAGGGTATGGTTATCCGCTAATGAAGTACTAACAGAGGAGGACCTGAAAAGAGGGTTAATACTTACCTGTGTTGGTTATCCAATCATGGGTGATGTAGTGTTGGAAATGGGACAGTAATGCGGCAATGTTTTTTGTGG
>JBDSBL010000035.1:0-6666 GCA_039921625.1 Chitinophagaceae bacterium | reverse complement strand
TCGGCAGTTCAAGTCTGCTCCTCGGTACAGAAGGCGACTTTTCCCCTAGAGAAGTCGCCTTTTTTTTGGATAATACGCAGTTGAGTTAGGGTTTTTATTGATTCTATTAAAAACCAATGCGAATTGGAAACATTCATTAGATATACAAACTTATTGTATTGGCAGATTGCTTATCTTGAAAACAATTAACAACAAAACGTGCTATATGAACAAAAAACTACTTTTATTTCTGTTTAGTGCTTTTCTATTTATCTATAGCTCAGCACAGAAATCTCCAAAACGTGAATTGCGTGGTGCCTGGATAACTACCCATTTTGGCCTTGATTGGCCAACTTCATCACAAACACCAGCACAACAGAGAGCAGCATTGGTCTCTATTCTGGATCAGCATAAAGCTACCGGAATGAATGTTATTTATTTTCAGGTGCGTAATCAATGTGATGCGTTATACCCAAGTTCTATTGAACCATGGTCATCTACCCTTACCGGGGTGCAGGGAAAAGATCCAGGTTGGGATCCTTTGCAATTTGCAATTGATGAAACACATAAAAGAGGAATGGAATTACATGCCTGGTTAAATCCATATCGTGCTGTGGCTACCGCTTCCCAACTTTCCTCATTTGTACCAAGCCATGTAGCAAAGCAGCACCCTGAATGGTTGTTGAATAACGGATCCACTATAACGCTTAACCCAGGAATACCTGCGGTGCGTAATTACATCATGAGCGTTATTACAGATATAACGAACCGTTATGATGTAGACGGAATTCATTTTGACGATTATTTTTATCCTCCTGCTCCTATATATGATGACGCAACTTATAACGCTGATCCGAAAGGATTTCCCGCCACTACTACCGGCCGTGGTGATTGGAGAAGAGATAATATCAACATATTCATCCAGGATTTATACAGCACACTTAGCTCCTTAAAACCATGGGTTAAATTTGGAGTATCTCCTTCCGGTATATACCGCAGTAGTACTAATCCTGCCATAGGTTCCAACACATCTGCCGGAGCAAACCAACATTATAGTTCCGTATATGCAGATACTAAAAAATGGCTGCAACAAGCCTGGGTTGATTATATTGCTCCGCAGGTTTATTGGTATATGGGCCAGCTAGGTTCTGATTATAATGTTCTTATACCGTGGTGGAATAATCAATCCACTAACGGCCGACATATATATATTGGGCAAGCTATTTATAAAGTAAACGATGCAGCGCAAGGAGCCGCCTGGCTTAACCGATCTCAAATACCTAACCAGATGCGAATGAACCGCGAAGTGACGTACCAAAATATATATGGAGAAATTGCCTTTCGTACGGCTTTTTTAAGATCTAATCCACTCAACGTACGTGATTCCATACGATTGAATATTTATAAAAGACCAGCCCTTCTTCCAACTATGCCGTGGAAGGATAACACACCACCGCTTGCACCTACTGATCTAGTGGCTGAAAAGCAGCCAAATAATGCTTACTTGTTGAATTGGACCAAGCCAGCTGCTACTTCTAATGAGTTGGATAAAGTACGTCAATTTGTAGTTTATCGTTCAGAATCTGCTACTATTGATCTTACTGATACTGCCAACCTACTGTTCATTACACCAACAGATGTAACTACCTATACAGACAATACAGCGCAAGCAAATAAAACTTATTATTACACCATCACCTCTGTGGACAGACTTTATAATGAAAGCTCTCCATCCAATGTGACAGACTACTTGCCACCATCAATTAACTGCCCGGCGACTCAATACCTTACAGTAAATACCAGTTGTTCGGCTGCAGTGCCTGATTATAGATCATTGGCTACTGTAAGCGATGATGTTACGGCAAAGGAAGAAATTCAAATTACCCAATTACCTGCTGCAGGTAGCATTATAAATGGTGCAGGAAGCCATGAAATAACACTTACTGCTACCGATAAATCCGGCAAATCGGCAAGCTGCACTTTTACTGTGATTACAGAAGATAAAATGGCACCGGTGATTACACCAAACAATAGCTTGATAACTAATGGTAGTACTACCAAAGTGGCAACTGACAACGGTTATTGTTATTATACAGCTACTGATAAGTTTGATATTTCTGCAGTGGATAATTGTAGCAATCCCGTTACGTATTCTTACACATTAAAAACAAATGGTGTAACATCTGCTCCTTTCTCAGGCAGTTCATTACAAGGAGTTGTATTTCCAAAAGGCACTACCCATATAGACTGGACAGTAAGTGATAATGCTGGCAACAAAGCTACCTATAGTTATAATGTAGAAGTGGTAGATGAAGAAGCACCTGTGATCACAAATGTTTCAACAGATCCTTCTGTATTATTGGTACCAAACCATAAAATGGTGGAAGTATTCGTGTCTTATAATGTTTCCGATAATTGCGGCACAGTGACTACCTCTTTATCTATCACTTCTAATGAAGATGGATTGGCTGATACGAAAGGTGGCAAGAAACAACCTGATTATAAAGTAGTAGATGACCATAATATTTTGCTACGTGCAGAGCGTACCGGCTCTGGTAACGGCCGAATTTATACCATCCTTATTACTGCAAAAGATGCGGCAGGCAATATAAGCACGCAGACGGTTACGGTTCTTGTTCCTCATGATCATTCAGATGTGACCACCACATCAACCATGATGAAAGGAGATAAAGTAATGGAAGTGCAGGAAGGCTTGCATGTAAAAACGCTACCGAATCCTTCCACTACGGAGTTTACATTAATTACAAGCAGTAACAGCAATGCAACGATACAACTTAGGGTAATGGACAACCTTAACCGTGTAGTAGAAATAAGAAAAGGCGTTGCTGCTAATGGATCTATCACCATTGGTAAAAACTACGCACCGGGCTTGTATTATGTAGAGGCAGTTCAAGGAAACAAAAAGCAATCCTTCAAACTCATAAAGCAACCTAAATAATTTAGGGAAATAAATTTGAGCATCAACTAATGCTCATTTATAAAGCAACCTCTTTTTAATAAAAGAGGTTGCTTTTTTTTGCCTTGTAGATTGGGAGTGGTATTTAAAATTTTATATAACCAATATTAATTTCTGCTTATAGATGTATTGCCATTTATCTGTGTAAACAAAGTTGCTAACACAAGCGGAGCCTGCAACATTTAACCTCACATTAAAGCGGGCAGTCTGCATTGTGATTTTAAAATTGTAAATTTGCTCAAGTGGCCATTAAAACAAACCATATTTCTTTTCACCATTCAGTGCAATTCGTTGTACTTGACATGATGGATTGTTACACCTCATCATTTCCTGAGTTTGTACCCTTCTGCCCACAACTATTTTACTTCTCCAACTTTAAAGATTTTAAGACTTCCATCCAAGCCTGATCTATAGGTCTTGGAGTTTACACCTTTTTTCTCTGATAGTTCAGTCACCTTGCTGAAACACGCAAGCAGTACGCTTTTGTAAATTTGTATTAAGGCGTAAACTATCTCTCTAATCAACATAATACCTAAAGATTTTATTTCCATAATCCCATTACGATTTGATTTAAGTAATGCTTCTTCACCAAAATATTAATCAGTACGGCTGCTTGCAAAAACAATAGAAATACTTCGGGCAAAACGAATAAAGATTACCCAAATAGACCCCGTCAACGAGGTCATAATGGTAAGAAATGAAGAAATTTTATAAATGGAAGATGAAAATTAAATAAGGGTATATCAGTTTAAATAAATTAAAAAGTTATGATACGAAATCAAAAAGTGGTTTCCATAAGTAGCGCTATTTTTTTCGTGCTTATTCTGTTGAATGCAGTTGTTCTCTCTATTGCATTCACCGGTAATGGGCGGTGGTATTGGGCATTAGTTATTACGTTGCCCCTGTTGTTCATTGCCATAAAGGATACACAGCAGAAAAAGCACGCTATTATTAGAAACTATCCCGTCATTGGGCATCTCCGGTATTTTTTTGAATCGATACGACCAGAATTGCGGCAATACTTTTTTGAGTCGGACCTCGATGGAAAACCATTTAGCCGAAGGCAGCGATCTATTGTATACCAAAGAGCAAAAAATGAAAAACAAACCGTGGCCTTTGGAATGCAAGCCAACCCAATGGCGCCGGGTTATGAGTGGGTAGCCCACTCCGTGTACCCGGTAGATATTAAGGAAAAAGACCTTCGTGTTTGGATCGGTAATCATCAGTGCCTACAACCATACCATGCAAGCATCTATAACATTGGAGCTATGAGCTACGGAGCGTTGAGTAAAACGGCTATTTCCTCGTTGAATGAAGGAGCCAAATTAGGAGCATTTGCACATAACACGGGCGAAGGAGGTATCAGTGAGCACCACCTGCATGGAGGCGATTTGATATGGCAAATTGGAACCGGTTATTTTGGTTGCAGAAATGAAAAGGGAAGATTTGGAGCCATGGCGTTTAGAAAAAATGCACTAAGACCTGAGGTAAAAATGATTGAATTAAAATTATCGCAAGGGGCTAAGCCCGGGCATGGAGGCATCTTACCGGCAGCAAAAAATACAGTAGAAATAGCAGCGATCCGACATGTGGTGGCAGGCACCACGGTACACTCTCCTACGCACCATGCAGAGTTCGACAATGCCGTGGGAATGATTCAATTCATTCAGCTATTAAGAGAGTTGTCAGAAGGAAAGCCGGTAGGGTTTAAACTGTGCGTGGGTGACAAACAGGAATTTATTGACATCTGCGAGGCCATAAAATTAACCGGCATCCTCCCTGATTTTATATCTATTGATGGAGCAGAAGGTGGCACCGGTGCAGCACCGCTAGAGTTTACAGATCATATTGGAATGCCGCTGCACGAAGGCTTAGCTTTTGTAAAACAAACCTTAGATGCTTTCGATTTATCGGAACATATTAAGATAATAGTTGCCGGCAAAATCATTACAGGATTTGATATACTTAAAGCCATTGCCCTTGGTGCCTCTGCTTGCTACAGTGCCCGCGGTATGATGATGGCACTTGGCTGTATACAAGCACTGGTTTGCGATACCGGCAAATGCCCGGTGGGTGTTGCTACGCAAGATCCTGCCCTGTACAAAGGATTGCATCCTTCTGATAAAAGAGTGAGGGTGGCTAATTTCCATTCCAAAACAATTGCCGCAACAAAAGAAATAATGGAAGCCTGTGCTTTTAAAAACATAGAAAAAATTCAACCTTCTAAATTCTTTAGAAGAATTAATGAACAGGAAACAAAAAGCTTTGAACAAATCTATTTCCAGCAAAAAGAAAACAATTTAAAAAACAACTTACAATCACAATTAAATTAAAAACAAATGCAAAAAATAAAAAAGCAGTTAGTGCTGATCAAAGAAGACTATGAATTGATGATCGGCTACCTAAGAGGAGGTTTTGGCAGAACCTCCTTTGACCGTCAAAATGCGGAGGAATTAGAAGCAGAATTAAAGAAAGCAAAACTGGTAAATAAGGAAGATTTTCCCGTGGATGTTGTACGGCTTAATTCTAAAGTAAAGATAAAAGAAGACGACAATGAAAAGATCAGAGAACTAACACTTGTAACCCCGGGCAATGCCAACATTGGTGAAGGAAAGATTTCCGTATTAGCCCCAATGGGTACGGCTTTGATCGGCTTTCGGCAAGGCCAAAAAGTAAATTGGCAAGTACCTTCCGGAAAGAAAACATTTACTATAATGGAAGTATATAACCATTGAGATAGTACCATTAATTAACCTAAATTTCAAACAAATGATATCCTATTTAATCGGTTTAATCCTTGTGGGCATTCCTACTCTTATCGTTATAAAAAGCACAATCAAAGACAAGGTGAAAAAGAGAAAGGAATTAGAACTTGCCATGGCTTATGACCGGTTAATGAGGTCAGCAAAACTATCTATAGAAAATATAGATCTGTTGAATGGCAAGTTAATTGGTCTTGACCGTATGAATAAAAAAATGGTTTTCATTGACCATACCAAAACAAAACGACAGGAACATTGCATAGCACTTTTAGAGATTGCCTCTTGCTACATACATAAGGTAAAAGGCGATCCGGAAAAAGAGATCAGCAGCATTCACCTTGAGTTAAAACACAAAAGAAATGACGAGGTCACCAGGTTTTGTTTTTATGATGATTCGTGCGACCGAATCACTGACCTGCCATCATTAGCAAGGAAAGCAAAATTTTGGAAAAACAGGATTGACCTCAATACTTTTTCTGATAGTAGCGGCCGTTCGTTTGAGTATGCTAATTAAAATCATCAAGTAAGTCTATGGCTACATTTTGATAAAAAATGAAATAATTTACCTGTGAAAATGGTATCAAATTCCAACCACCATGATTTCGTTACTTACTTAAATTTAGTTTGCTATTCCTTCTTCATTGCCTGATGTATCCCTAAATGAAAGTGAAATGATCGATAGCATTTTTAGTGCATAGATCAATGGCATTTATTTATGTGAGGCCATCCGCAACGAACAAAAAGAAATAGTTGACTTGTTGATGAAAAGGGTGAATCCGGCTTTTATCCGCAAAAGGAAAAGAATGGAAAAAGAAGTGGTTGGAAATAAATACCTGTTCCTGTTTCCCCGCGGTAAAGAAGCAGGAATGTTTGATATTTATTGTCGCATCATCAAGAAAAAAATGAAGGGTGATGCATCCTTACCATTGACCCCGATGGCTCAAAATC
>JBDSBL010000034.1:0-8961 GCA_039921625.1 Chitinophagaceae bacterium | reverse complement strand
AAGGGAGTAGTGCCACTAAATCGCCCGTTAATTTCAAAAATTACCGGCTCTCCATTTTTTATTCTGTATTGAAAATTTACAGGACCATCTGCCCCGAGAGCTTCCGCTATCGCTTTTATTTTTTCATCATATATCTCAGATCCATCGCGGTAGGCACGGTACGTATTGCCATCTCTCAAATCCCGGCGTAAAGACACGACAGCCTTACATTTTCCATCAATGACCATACATCCGGTAGTGTATTCTCCTTCTTCTTCTGATAAAAGCTCCTGCACTACCAGATTGTTTTCATACGAGCAAATTTCATCTAAATCTGCATCGTTGTTTACTATTACTATGCCTTTTGATCTGGCACCGTCTATTGGTTTGGCGATGTACGGGTAAGCACTATTGCTTTTTAGAAAATCTATTTCCACTTTATTAGATGTCATGGCGGAAATAGGATAAGGAAAGGCGTTCTTTTTTAAGAATTGAGCTGTGAGCCATTTATCATTGGCAATTTTAATTACAGCTTCACTCGATACAATTATTGTAACAGGTACCGTAGATTCAATGTCCTTTTTATAAGCTGCAAAAAGTGGCAACTCTACATCGGTGCCTACTAACACTGCATCCACACTTTCTTTTTGAATAATAGCTTTAATTTCTTTTATATAATCAGGATGATTAGCAAAAGGAATGGTATAGGCCATTTGCCCTAAACTATGCCCTTGTGCTCTATAATCCGGGTCGGCCGTGATGATGTGATATTTATTGCCACAAAAATGGAGGCATCGAAGTATTCCTTGTCCTAATAAGGCACCGGCACCTGTAACCAAAATTTTTTTCATTCCTTAATTATAATTTGAATTGCTACTAAAAACTTTTTCTTAAGCTTTTAAATTTTTTAGATCTGCTCCTTACATAGTAGCTCTTGTGCCCTTTCCAACTGTGATCCATTAATAGATGTAATTCCTCGCAAAATAAGTTGTAAACTTTCCGCCTGCGCCATGGAATTAATACTTAAAATATTGGTTGTTACTTTCTTTTGAGCAAGGCAAAAGGCTAAACAAATTTGATTTACTTTTTCTTTTTTTGTCAACGAGGAAGGGAGAACTAATTGATTAAATTCTTTTTCTTCCAGTTTATCTAATTGCTGAAAAATGGACCCAGCGGCAAGCGGCCTTATACCGATCAACCAATAATCCTGAGGTAAATTCTTAATGTTTTCTTGCTCCAGTAAATTAAAATAAGTGATCCATCCAGTGACAGATGTTACCTTATTAGCCACCTTTAAACCGAACGGAATAGAGTAAGGAAATGATCCAATTTCTCCTACCAATCCTTCTTTTAAAAGTTTGGAAAATGCCTCTTCAATTTCTACTGAAGAATCTTCCAAACCCCTTATTCTTAAACCATCTTCTATTGGTTCGGTTCTATAAAGCCATTGCAAAAAATCAATACGCTCTGTATTTAAATTTCGCAACTCACACTTTACTTTATTGATCAGGCTGTTAGCGGAAAATTGTTCTTCTTTAAAATCAGGAGCAGCAATTTTGCAAATATGCTTTATGCCGGCTTTGCTTTTTTTTTAAAAGAAGTAACGGCATCACAATAAAGCGGATAAGAACTGTATTCAGAGGAACTGTGGTGAATGTTTATTCCTTCTTCGTAATAAAGAAAATCAAACATTTTTATTAATTCTTTCTTAGTGGTTCCTTTATCCGCAAACCTCATAGTACCTAATGCAATGGAACTAATACCCCCTTTATTCACTAAATAGAATTTGAATTTTCAGTCCATTTGATGCCCGCTTTCCAAATAAAACGGTCATTTGTTTTTTCCGCTTTGAATGAATTTCTTCCGTGCAATACGTACTCATCCCACCAGGCTACTGCTTCGCCGGGAGCCAGATAAACTTCCTGCATCATGTAAGAATGGGAAACCTGATCTTCCAGGTATTCAAAAAAACGTTGATTTAATTTCTTATTGAATTCTGATTCTTCTTTGCTCACGCAATAATAATTGTAGTTGAACATTGGCACGCCATTCTTATCAAATGAAATGATTGGTTTGGTACGCGACTCAGTTGCTTTTGCATAGCACACTTCGGTCTTAGTCAAATCTTCAAACAATTGAGGGTCGTAATTTTTTAAATGATCAACCAACGCAGGACCGTCAATAAAGGTAGTGGCGCCGCCAAATTCCGCCTTGTTGATGCAATAGAAAAACATGATGTCCGCAGGATCAGAAATATAAGATTCATCCGTATGCAAAGGTTGTGCATTCTTACTATGGCGATAAGCAGCCAGGTCTGGAATATCATGATCGTAACGTATCTCCAACCACTTCTCACCTGTTTGTACTCCACCTTTTGTAAAGTCCTCCCCTATCAATACACCTTCACCAATATTATCTGTAACTCCATCGTAAAAGGATTTAAGATCGGATATGTGCCATTCAGGAACAATCTTGATAATCTTAGTTGTTTCTAAAGCTTTTCTTACTTCTTTACCCGCTATCTCGGGATCGTTATGTCTTAATTTTAAAGTCTCTAAATATTTCATATGAATGATTAATTATTTCCATTAAACCGCTCTGCGGTTACTTCTAATGATTGATTAACATCGCCGGTATTAAAAACTTTTCCCAACGTTTTGACAATAATTTTAAAATCTAAAGTCGCACTAATATGGTGAGCATACCACACGTCGTATTCTAATTTTTTAGTCCAACTGATTGCATTTCTTCCATTGATCTGTGCCCAACCGGTGATGCCCGGCTTTACTCGAAAACGATCACGCTGAATAGTTGAATATAGTGGAAGATAATCTGATAAAAACGGCCTTGGTCCTACAAGGCTCATATCTCCTTTCAATACATTTATTAATTGCGGCAATTCATCTAACGAAGTTTTACGAACAAATTTTCCAATACCGGTTAGTCGTTCCGCATCAGAAAGTAAATTGCCTTTCGCATCTTTTTTATCTGACATGGTTTTGAATTTAATCACCTTAAAAATCCGCTCTCTTTTCCCTGCTCTTGTTTGAAAGAAAAATGGTTTCCCTTCGTTAGCAATGGCCAGAACAACTGTCAATATTAAAATAAAAGGTAGAAGAACCACGAATGCAACAGCTGCTACGCAAAAATCAAACACGGGCTTCACAAAATCAGCATACAACTGCATGTTATTTAATATTGATCGTTCTTTAAAATATTCTAACCCTATTTGCATTTTAAAATAAAATCTGTATTAAAATTTCTCACTATGCCACTTTAGTTTCTTCAGATTTGCTTTTAACCATTTCCACGAAATCTAATAAGCGGCTATACACAACTTCGGAATCACCGAGTGATTGTGTTACTGCAATTGCATTTTTTTTATACTCAGCCAACAAGCTGGCATCCAATAAAAAATATTCTATGTTTTTTGCCAACCCGGCTGCATCACTACAGCTATTATTAAAACCTACTTTATTATTTTCAATTATTGCGGCCATCTCACTTTCCAAAGAGTTTAAAATGGGGAGACCGGCGCTAAGGTAATCGAACAACTTATACGTCACTGATTGGGTAGCGCCTTTTACGTGTTGCGTCAGCCCCAGATCTGATAGATAAAATTGCAAATACATTTCCTCCTGCCCAATCCAACCTAAGAAAATAACGTTTTTCAGTCCGCTTTCTGTTATCAATTTTTCCTGAGGGCCGGCACCAGCCAATACAAATTCTGTTTTACCTGGATAATTTACTTCCATTAGTTTGGCGGCCTCTAATATGCAGGGTATGTCATAAGAACTTGCAAGTGAACCGGTGTAAATAATGCGTAATTTATTTGGGTTTTTTTGATGCTTCAATGATACCGCTCCTATTCCTTCTGTAATTTCTTTAAGTGGAACAGCCGGATAAAAAAAAGCAGCGTCAATATGTTTATTAGTAAACGATTTAGCCCATTGTACGTATTGCTCAGAAATGGCAGTTAATCCCGAAGCACTATTCATTATCCGCTTTAATTTTCTATAAAATGGGTTTAGTGGAATTTGAACCAATTTTCTGATGGCCGGTGGAAATACTTTTAAAAAAACATCTGGCCATGGATCAATAATATCAACAATAACCGGAACTCCATTTTGCTTTCCCCATTTGCAAATAGCATCCACAGTGCTTAAAGGTGGCAAGCTTATATAAATCAAGTCTGGTTTTTTTGCTATAGTTTTTACTTCTGCCAACAATTTATTACTCAAATCATAATGAGCGCTTATTCGCTCAAAGGAAATATTTTTCTTATACGGTTTCGAATGAATCAATACTAATTCATACTTATCCTTCTCAATTGTCTTGTATGTATTTTGAGGAAATTGATGCGCCTTTTTTCCATGCTTAAAAGTGGTACTGAAAAATGTAACGGTATGCCCACGTTTGATGGCGGTATTAGCAATGTTCATGAACCGCATAGGACGTGTATTGTCTATAGGCGTAGGTTCAAAAGCAGAAATTAACCAAAGGTGCATTGATTCAGTTTATCAAAAAAGGTACGTAAGGGTTATACAAAGGAGGGCACATTTCTGGTGGTCCACGCCTGATATATTTCTTCAAAAGTTGTTTGCAAAGATTTGGTAATATCCCATTGGGGATAGTGTTCTTTCATTTTGCGTAAGTCACTGTAATAGCAGATATGATCACCTATTCTATTGGTCTCATCATATTTATATTTCATTGGCTTACCACTAATACCGGCAATCATATCAAATGCTTCTAGTATAGAACAGGAATTATCTTTGCCTCCGCCTATATTGTACACTTCAGCAATACGGGGAGCTTTTATAAATTCTTCAATAAAACGGGCTACATCATGTGAGTGGATATTATCCCGAACCTGTTTGCCTTTATAACCAAATACGGTATATTCTTTTCGCTCCAGATTACATTTTACCAAATAGCTAAGAAACCCATGGAGCTCTACTCCTGTATGATTTGGCCCCGTAAGGCAACCACCACGCAGGCAGGCCGTTGGCATATTGAAATAACGTCCATATTCCTGAACAGAAATATCACTGGATACTTTTGATGCTCCAAATAAGGAATGTTTGCACTGGTCAATACGG
The DNA here is from genome assembly GCA_039921625.1 of Chitinophagaceae bacterium. GTDB lineage: Bacteria > Bacteroidota > Bacteroidia > Chitinophagales > Chitinophagaceae > Flavisolibacter. The sequence continues at coordinate 3,880 of JBDSBL010000034.1, read as the reverse complement.
AATGATTCAGGAATGCCATGCTCATACTTTTTATCAGCATAATCCCAACGAGTTTCCAATTCCACCATTTCTATTTCATTCGGTGCATCTCCATACACTTTATTTGTGGACATGTGCACAAAGGGAATATTGGTACTGTATCTCCTTGTTGCTTCCAACAAATTAAAAGTACCTACTGCATTAGTGTCAAAGTCTTCAAAAGGTATTGCGGCGGCTCTGTCGTGGCTGGGCTGAGCAGCCGTATGTACGATTGCATCAGGCTTTACCGTTTGTATCAATTCAAGTACTTCCTTGCGATCGCGTATGTCTAACTCGTGGTGAAAAAAATTATTTATGGAATTCTCAAGGCGGTTTTGGTTCCAACGCGTATCTCCACTTGGACCAAAAAAAACAGCTCTTTGGTTATTGTCCACACCATGTATTTCCCATCCGAGTCCTGCAAAGTGAATGCATACTTCTGAGCCTATTAATCCAGAAGAGCCGGTTACTAAAAGCTTTTTCATAACTAAAAAATTATAGAACTACAACACAAATTATAATAGAAAGGTGTTGTTATTATTACAGATTTTAATTTTTATAAATTGAATTACTATCTCTCTATAATGCAATTTTCTAAAACCAACATATCCATTTGCGTACGCAAAAAACAATCCAGTGCTTCAGCCGGTGAGTTGACGATGGGTTCATTTTCATTGAATGAAGTATTCAATAAAATAGGTACTCCTGTTTTTTGCCGAAAAGCCTCTATCAGATTATAATACCGCGGCGATACCTCTTTATCCACGGACTGCAACCTTCCGGTTCCATCCACATGTGTCACGGCTGGAATGGAACTGTGCTTGTCCTTTTTAATAGGAAAAACCTTTTCCATAAATGGCACATTATCCGAATGTTCAAAATATTCTGTAACGTATTCTCTTAGAATAGAAGGAGCAAATGGCCGAAAACTTTCTCGCCTTTTGATTTTTGCATTCAATAAATCTTTGGCATCTATTCGTCTTGGATCTGCTAAAATAGAACGACCACCTAATGCTCTTGGTCCAAATTCTGCCCGGCCTTGAAACCAGCCAATAACGCCACTATCAATTAATCGGTTGGCCACTTTTTCGTACAAGTCTTCATCGCTATATCTTGTGTAAGCTATATTTCTTGATTTTAAATAAGTCTCAATTTCTTCATTGCAATACCTACTGCCGGTATATGCAGAATATACAGGTTCTGATCTTGGTTGATCCAACTCCTGATTATACACGTATAAAGCAGAGCCCATAGCTATTCCTGCATCGTGCCCAGCCGATGGAATGTAAAGATTTTCAAAATCACTGTTGTTTAATATCTTACCATTAGCTACAGAGTTTTGCGCCACACCTCCGGCAATACAAAGGTTTTTTAAACCGGTTCTTTTTTGCAGGTGATTGACAATATGAAAAATCAATTCTTCTGTAAACCGCTGTACGGAGGCCGCCATGTCTTTATGATACTGAGTCAGCGGTTCGTCTTTTGTTCTTTCTTTTCCAAATTTTTCTTCCAGGTAAGGTGTAAATAGTTTGCCAATTACAGGTATATGATCATCGCCATAAGTAACAATTACATCTTTAACTGATTTAAAATATTTATCATTCCAGGTAAACAATCCATCGTCTGTAAAATGGATTACATCTCTTAATTTATCTACATATTGGGGCACTCCATATGGAGCAAGGCCCATTACTTTGTATTCATCACCATAATGTGGAAATCCCAGTAATTGGGTGAATGCTGTGTAAAAAGTGCCAACGGAAACCGGAAAATCTACTGAATCTAAAACCTCTATTTTATTACCTTTTCCAACGGCAATCATGGTGGTGGTAAAATCTCCGGATCCATCAATGGAAAGCAACGCTGCTTCATCAAAGGGGCTGGCAAAAAAGGCAGAAGCTAAGTGACTGCGGTGATGTTCTACCTGGTGAATTTTTGATTTTATAAGGGACTCATTAATACCCGTGAGGTCTGCAAATTCTTTTTCAAGAGAAGATACTTTTTTAGAGTTTTGCAACCGATTTAAAGCAGTAGAAAATCCTCCTGCAGGATTTTTTAAAAGAAACAATAACTTCTTTCCCATCTTCGCTCCCGGATCACGACCAATAGTAATATGGTCTACTTCATTCAAAGTGACTCCTGCTTCTTTTAAGCAAAATTGAATAGCTTTTCCAGGAAAGCCGGCCCAATGTTTCACACGGGTAAATCGTTCTTCTTCTGTAGCGGCAATTAATTTACCATCTACAATTATTGCTGCACTTGAATCAGCATGATATGCATTAATACCTAAAATAACCATTGAACTTTTTGTTTGAAAATATGTGTTGCATCAAATTGATTTGGCTAAAAAGACCATTTGCCAATGGTTTGCCATTAAGATTGAGCCTGTAAACCTATAATAAAAATTCTACAAATTATAGTGCCTCGTCAGATTAAAGCATTAGGAAAACAATTGTTGGTAGTCCTTTTTTATTTTTTCTATATCCACACTTTTGTTTGCAAATGCGGAAGCGCTGCTGCTCCAGGAAGCATATTCCTCACCCGAAAGTAAATAAGCTTCCTCTATAGCATTTGAGATGGAGGATACATCTTCTATATCCACATTCCACCCTGCTTTGTGGCTTTTTAAATTATTCCATGGTGTAAACTGACTTGTAATTACTGGAACCCCGGATAATAAAGACTCATATATAGCGTGGCCAAAATTCTCACTTTTGCTTGGCAAAATAAAACAGTTGTATTGGCTTAAGGTTGGTAACACCTTATCTGGTGGCAAGCTACCTTTGTAATTTATAGTTATGTTATCAGGCATTGATTGAATTAATGGCAAGCAATCCTGCCAATACTTTTCATCTTTTACCGGACCATATATATCATAAACTATTTGGTGCCGAACATTCTTTAAAGCCTGAAGCACCAATGCATGATTTTTCATAGGACTTATTAATCCAATGCTAATCATTTTCAAGATGCCATTCTTTTCCTTTGTTACGTTTTCAGCCGGCTTAGCAACCGGAAAATTTTGAGCCACCTTCACCAAAACATCCTTTCCAAATTCGTTCTTAATGTATTCTTTTTCCTTTTCATTAGTAGCATGAAAAGTCAATGCTTTATGCATCCCTGTAGCTTTCAAAAAACTTAAGAAGAATTTCTTTTTAATACTTTTTTGAGAAAGGGCTCCCGGGTGTAGCATTCCCCTTACAGAAAGTATTTTTTTAAAACGGCTAAAAAGTAACGGGATGATGCTGAATTGGAGAGAATATAATCCATTGATAAATAATAAATCAGGATGTATTTCTTCAATAAGACCTAACACTTTTTTTTTACTCAACTGATCATCAGAAATATAAAAGATAGATGCTGTTCCATTTTCAAAATTATTCCATTCGTTAGGTTTGATACCCTGCAATGGAACCTTTTCTGTAACATCCTTGTTGCTACATATAATATAAAACTGAAAGTCATTTCCTAATTGCCGGCACATATTGGCAATCGATTGTATTGGTCCACCTGCTTTATATGCGGGTAAAAAATACTGATACAAAACCACAATTTTTTTACCGCTGTTCAATACAAAGAATTTTGCAATGTTGCCATAGTATTAATCATATACATATTCATCCTTTTCAATAAAGCCATTGATCCAGGGAAAAATGATCCAATTACCTATAATGAATAGAACTATAAAATTTCTAAAGACTCCTAAAAAGAAAGTAAGATCTGAATCTAATGAACCGGAAGTAAAGACTGCCGCAGTCAATAAAGCATAATTAAAGAGCATATTATAACGATCCCGTTGTAAAATGTTTTTACTTGACCAGCCTATAAATAGTGCAATTAATATTAACGGAATAGTCATTCC
>JBDSBL010000033.1:0-6519 GCA_039921625.1 Chitinophagaceae bacterium | reverse complement strand
CGGACACTTTGGCGGAGGATTATTTATTAATACACTCGACCATGCTCGCTTTGGATTACTTTTTTTACGTAATGGAAATTGGAAAGGCCAGCAACTAATATCTAAAAATTGGATAGCCTCAGTACAGCAACCATTTAATGCGTATAAATCTTACGGGTTTATGTGGTGGCTCAATGCGGATGGCCGGTATAAAGATGTTCCGAAAAGTATTTACACGGCCGAGGGGTTTGGAGGTAATTTTATAGTGATTGACAAAGAGCACGACTTGTTGATAGTAGCCCGCTGGCTGGAGCCGGGCAAACTGGGAGAGTTTATAAAGCGTGTCATTAGCGCAGTTGAAAAATAAAAGTGCGTTGCAGATGTAGCACTGTTTAAAGTATGATGCAACCAAAAACTTTATCATTCCCTTATTGTATTATTTCGCTTGGTTCCTTACCTTCGCATTTAGCAATTTTTATTTATTCACCGCATTTAAATTTCCATTTAAGATGCCAGTTAAAATCCGTTTACAGAGACACGGGTCTAAGAAAAGACCTTTCTACTTTATTGTAGTAGCCGATGGACGCAGTCCACGTGATGGCAAATTCATTCAAAAGTTAGGTACGTACAACCCATTAACTACACCTGCTACCGTACAGCTGGATCGTCAGCGTGCGCTGGACTGGTTGAACAATGGAGCGCAACCAACAGACACTGTTCGTAAGTTATTATCATTTAAAGGAGTATTGTACCTGAAGCATTTATTGCGTGGTGTAAAACTTGGACTTTTTGATGATGCTACGGCAATGGAAAAGTTTCAGAAGTGGCATGGTGAGCACGAAGCGCAAATGAGACAAAAGCAAGAAGCTTCTGCCCGTGAGCGTAGAGGAAGAAGAAACCCGCCCTACCGTAAGCCTGAACCGCGCCCTGAGCGCCGGCAGGAGAACGAGGAAGCACAAGGTTAATTCCTTTTACCCAAAACCTTCAAACACATTAAGTCCCGCCTGGTGCGGGACTTTTTATTTGAATGCATATAGTTTTAAGACGAACTAAATGATCACATCAAATAGATAGCCTTCCATTTTTCATTTCCATTTCCAATAATTTTACCTTTACTTTTTTCTATGGAATATTTTAAAGTAGGCAAATTGGTAAGCGTCTTTGGGCTTAAAGGCGAACTGATTCTAAAGCATAACCTTGGCAAAAAAACAAGTTTGAAAGGGCTCCAAGCACTTTATGTGGAAGAAGGAAAAGACCGGTTCTTACCTTACTTTATAGAAACAGCCCGAATTAAAAGTGAGGAAGAATTGTATGTAAAACTAGCTGACGTATTTACCCGGGAAGGAGCTACAAAGCTGGTGCAAAAAGAAGTGTGGGTAACGGAAGAAGATTTTAAAAAATTTGCTGCCAAATCTTCCCCAATTAATTTATTAGGTTATGAGATTATAGAGAATAAAAAAGTGTTGGGTAAAATATTAGAAGTGATTGAGCAGCCGCACCAACTTCTTTGCCGCATAGAAATGGATGGCAAAGAAGTATTAATTCCGCTGCACGAGGATACCATCCTTAAAATAGATCGTAAAGGAAGACAGGTAGCTGTAGCGCTACCGGAAGGCTTGCTGGATATTTATCTGGAATAAGTTACAGGATCACCGATGAGGTATTTCTAAAATAACCGGGAATTTGTCCGTAGCAATGCCTAATCCCTTGAGTGTATTTCTTGCCTGCACCATGTGCCGCTGCTCATGCGCTACCAAAAAACGAAATGTATCTCCCAACTTTAGCTTCACCATTTTGGTAAGGGTGATAGGGATGCGTACTGTATTTAGATTTCTTTCTTTTGATTCCTCCAACAGCAAAAGCAGTTTTTGTTTTTGCTCCAGGTATTCATTCAGCACAATGTCCACATTAAGGCTATTAGGAAAATTGTAAGCCTTAGATGTTTTCATTTTGTTTTTGATTTCAAAAACGTTGGTCGGCTTCATTGATTTTGTGAAATAATCACCTAAAAAACCTGATTGAAACCAGGCATCAGGATCGTCTTTTTTTAAGGCAATGGCATTATCGATGATAGGAAGGTAATAACGGCCGTATGCATTCAGATGTTCCAATATCTGCACAATGCTCCACTTTCCTTCTGCCGGTACGTATGCTAGTTTCACTTTATCATTTTGCTGAATGTGCTCTGCTGCGGCCACTAGTTGTTGCACGTCTTTCGTCAAATCACTTACTAATTCGTCACTTTTAAACTTTGCCATAATCAAATTTAAAACAAAACTTCATTCTACCCTTTCAAAATAAAGAACAAACATCATACAATCATTCTTATTCTACTTTTGAAAGATGAATGCACTGCATCGGCACATTGCTCATTTTGACCTCGATGCTTTTTTTGTATCAGTAGAATTGCTGAAACAACCAGAGCTAAAAGGCAAACCCCTGATAGTAGGCGGAGATGCAATACGCGGTGTGGTGGCTGCCTGCAGCTATGAAGCACGGAGGTTTGGAATACAAAGTGCCATGTCGTGCCGGCAAGCTCGTTTGCTGTGCCCACAAGCAATTTTTTTAAAAGGAAGCTTTGCAGATTACAGCCATTATTCCCGCATGGTCACCAAAATAATTGCAGACAATGTACCTCTTTTCGAAAAAGCATCTATTGATGAATTTTATATAGATCTCTCTGGAATGGACAAATTTTTTGGAGTACAGCAATACACAAAAGAATTGCGTCAAAAAATTATGACGGAATCCGGCTTGCCCATTTCTTATGGATTAAGCACCAGCAAACTGGTAAGTAAAATGGCTACTAATGAGGCCAAACCAAATGGCTATTTAGAAATTCCACCCGGAAAAGAAACACAATTTTTGTGGCCACTCACTGTTGATAAAATTCCGATGGTGGGCAAACAAACACAAGCCCAATTAAACGTAATGAACATTACAACTATAGAGCAACTGGCAAAAACACCAGTGGAGATATTGGAAAATAAATTCGGCAAATGGGGACATCGCCTTTCCGAAAAAGCAAGAGGAATTGATGATACACCTGTAGAACCTTACAGCGAACAAAAATCAATATCGCACGAAAATACGTTTAACGAAGACAGCCATGACCTCTACTTTTTGTACAGTGAACTGGTACGCTTAACGGAGGAAACAGCCTTTGATCTGCGGCAGGAAGAAAAGCTGACAGGTTGTGTTTCTATTAAACTTCGGTATGGCAATTTTGAAACGGTAACCAAACAGGAGGTCATTAATTTCACTTCGCTGGATGATGTGCTATTGGAAAAAGTAAAAAGTTTATTTAACAGGCTGTATAAAAAAGGAGAAAAGGTACGCTTGCTGGGTGTACGCTTCAGCCATTTGATTCCATTTTCCATGCAAACAAATTTGTTTGATGCTGCCGAAGAAAAAATTGAATTGTACAAAGCAGTAGATAATATTAAAAATGCCTTTGGCATTGGAGCTTTGACAAAAGCTGGAGCCTTGATTTCAAAAAAAAATAAACCAAAAAATTGAATGGTACCTTTTATGGAATGGTATTTACTAAGATAACAAGCCAAGCATAAAACAGGAAGAAGAATTGATGACAACATTAGCTGTACAAAAAGAACCATCTAAAGGATTAGTGATTGCTGCCTTTGCCGCATTATATATTATTTGGGGTTCCACTTATTTGGGAGTGTTGCTAGCCATAAAGACCATTCCTCCCTTCTTAATGGTAGGAACCCGTTTTTTAATAGCGGGCTTTTTGCTTTTAAGCTGGTGCTTGATCCGCGGAGAAAAGTTGCCTTCTTGGCCTTCCTTATTAAAAATATCTGTTGGTGGTATTCTGATGCTTTTCATAGGTACAGGAGCCGTGGCATGGGCGGAGCAATATATACCTTCCGGGCTGGCGGCTATTATCGTGGCCACGGTTCCACTCTGGTTTGTATTGCTTGATAGGAAACACTGGAAGACGAACTTCTCAAATAAATTCATTATAGCCGGGCTGGTACTTGGCTTTGTAGGAGTCGTACTTTTATTTGCCGGAAAAAGTGCAGTAGCCATAACGGGCAGCCCCATAAAATTAATCAGTTGCGGCATTTTATTATTAGGCACCATTGGTTGGGCCATTGGTTCGCTGTACTCAAAATACAAAGAGGTGGAAGGATCCACCACTATAAAAGCAGCAGTACAAATGTTGGCAGCAAGTATCGTTTTTTTTATAGTTGCTTTTCTGATGGGCGAACAAAACAACTTTTCGATAATAGAAGTTTCTACCACCTCTATCAACGCCTTGATATATCTTATTGTACTGGGCTCGCTGGTGGGTTATATGGCCTACATATGGCTGCTTAGTGTGCGGCCGCCTACGCTTGTTGGCACTTATGCTTATGTAAATCCAGTGGTAGCTGTATTCCTGGGATGGTTGGCTGTAGGAGAAACAATAACAAGAGGCCAGGTGCTTGCTTTGTGCGTGGTGTTAGTCGGTGTTATTTTGGTTAATATTTCAAGCGGTAAAAAGGAATAGTGAAGTTCTCCTTTTTATTTATTTGGTGTGTTGGTACATTGGAAAATTATATTCAATAAAAACAATGCAGTCACTTAATGAAAATGACAAAAGACGACAACTTGGAACTATCTTCTTAAAAAAAAGTTCAATAGAGATTCCCAAAGTAGCGCAGCGGCAACGGAGCGACGCATGCAAAGCTTCATAGTAGATCTAAAGCCGGTTACCAAAAAAAGCTTTTATTCTTCCTTCCCTTCTTCCGGTTTTATTTGCCGAAACAGTTCTTCCATTTTAAAAACGTGGTCCAACGTATCGTCATGGTAAAACCTAAGTTCCGGAATACGGCGCAACTGAAGCTTGACACGAGAGGCTAATTCTTTTTTAATTTCCCAACTGCGGTCTTCAATTTTTTTCATGGTGGCAGCAATATCCGGTACCTGAAAAAGACTTATATAAATGCGGGCTTCTAAAAGATCGGGGGTGATTTTAACGGATGAAACGGACACCATGCCGCCATCCATCATGGTCATACCGAGGCGCTGAAAGATGCTCGTAATTTCTTCATGCAATAAACCACCAATCTGCTTCTGACGTTTTCCTTCCTCCATAACCAAAAAATTGTTGGCTGTAAAATTAGTTACTTTGCGGCGTTTGGCCGATTACCTTTTTTAAACAATGAAGAAATACGCACGAATATTCCGATACATCCTTGCCTTTAAAGGCTCTATTTTTCTTTATTTTTTATTCATCATTCTATCTATTGTTTTTTCCATTCTTTCTATAGGTATGCTGATGCCTTTTTTGGAATTGATATTCAATGGCGACAGCAGCGGCGTGGGAGGATTGATGAAAGGCTCCACCAACCCGGTGGTGAAATATATCCGTGATTTTTTGGTAGAAAATATTTCCGGAGGCGATCCGATAGCAGGAAAAATAAAAACACTTGGACTCATTTGCACCTTAATTATTCTTTCCATTTTTTTAAAAAACCTCTTTTTATACCTTTCCTATTATGTTTTAAATCCGCTGAAAAACAGGATTGTCAACCAACTGCGGGCTGACCTTTACAATAAGATTTTGCACTTGCCCATTGGCTATTTTACTGAAAAAAAGAAGGGCGATTTGATCAGCCGAATAACCAATGATGTAAGCGAGGTTGAAGGCTCTGTGGTGGGGGCTTTGGAAGGCTGGATCCGCGATCCGCTTTCTATAATTTTGAACTTTGGAGCACTGTTTTATTTTAGTCCGCAACTTACTTTTTTCGTGCTCATTTTTGTACCGGTCATTGGTTTGATCATTGGCCGCATCAGCCGTTCCCTAAAAGCACAATCAACAGAGGTAGCTCAAAAACATTCTGAATCCGTATCGGTGCTGGATGAAACGCTCACTGGCTTGCGGGTGATAAAAGCGTTTAACGTAGAGGATCTGTTGCGTTTTCGTTTTTTTTCCATCAACGAAGCATTACTAAAAGCAAAGAATAGAATTGGTTATAGAAGAGACCTTGCATCCCCTACTTCTGAATTTTTGGGTGTGCTTCTTTTTTGCGGCATTTTATATTTTGGTGGCCGGCTTGTATTGGCCAAAGGCATTGCGCTGGAGGCATCCCTTTTCATTACTTATTTAGGTTTGTTTTACAATATTATCAATCCCATAAAATCGCTTTCCACCTCATTTAGCAATATGCAAAAAGGAAGTGCTGCCATCAACCGGATTGAAGAAGTATTGAATACAAAAAACACGGTAGATGATAATGAAGGAGGAAAAAAACTTGACTCTTTTAGGCAAGGCATTGAGTTAAGAAATGTGTCTTTTTCTTACGATGGAGTGGACGTATTAAAGAACATTAATCTTACAGTAGAAAAAGGTAAAACAGTTGCCCTGGTTGGTTCTTCCGGCGCTGGTAAAAGTACATTGGCAGATCTGGTGCCCCGCTTTCATGATGTGACGGGAGGAGAATTATTGATTGATGGAATTAATATAAAAGAGTATTCATTAAAGTCGGTACGCGATCAAATAAGTATTGTAACACAAGAGCCAATTTTGTTTAA
>JBDSBL010000032.1:0-2839 GCA_039921625.1 Chitinophagaceae bacterium | reverse complement strand
CTGTTTATTTTACCTTATACAGTATATCCTGAATTTTGCCCCTTACTCCTAAAGAAGATATTTTACTATTGTCTCTTGTAGGATATACGCGGTTCGATAAGAAAATATATACCAAGCCAGAAGCAGGATCTACCCACACAGAGGTACCCGTGAAGCCGGTATGGCCAAAGGTTTCCGGCGATGCCCATAAGGATGGATAACGGTTTTTGGTTCCTAAAGAATCTTTTTCCGGCTTGTCAAATCCAAGACCGCGGCGGCTAACATCACTGTTGTAGGCAGCAAACTTATTGATGGTCTCCGCTTTTAAATAACGTTCTCCATTAAGAGTTCCTCCATTTAATAGCATTTGATACAATAAAGCCAAGTCGTATGCATTGGAAAATAATCCGGCATGACCGGCTACTCCACCAAAAAGCGAAGCACCTTCATCGTGCACATAACCTTGTAATAATTGATTGCGGCAACCTTTTTCCAATTCTGACGGAGCTTCTCTTTGCAAGCCAAAACGCAACCAGGGTTTAAAGCCTGTGGTAGCCATTCCCAATGGACTATAAAATGTTTTTTGCACGTATTGATCCAGTGTATTCCCGGTGATCGTTTCCACTATTTTCCCTAAAAAAATAAAATCATTATCACTGTAAACGTACTTCCCTGGAGCCGTTAGCGGGCTTTTGATAATGCGTTGCATCAGGGTGTCCTCCCAATCATTGCGGAGGTACAGATTGCGGGCTACCGGCACGGTAAAGCCAGATTCTCTTTTGGTGCGATACAATTCTTTTTTTGGTGTGCCGTCCGCATTTAAGGTTTCCTTATAAAATGGAATGAATGGAACCAACCCGGCCTGATGCAGCAACACATCATGCAGCGTTAATGCAGCTTTATCAGAACCTACTGTCCATGGCAAATAATCACCCAAAGTTTTAGTTAAATCAAGCCTTCCTTCTTCATACAATTTCATTACCGAAATAGTAGTAGCCGATATTTTAGTAACAGAGGCAAGGTCATAGATTGTTTCTAAAGTAACCGGTAAAGAAGCAGGATCATATTCGTAATGGCCGAAAGCTTTGTGGTAAAGAATGCGGCCATTTTTTGCTGCAAATACAACTCCGCCCGGAAATGCTTTTTGAGCAATCGCATCTTTCATTATACTATCAATAGCCAGCAACCCGGGATCAAAACCCATAGGTACCAGGTTGTTAACAGCAAGGCCTGCGCCGTACTTAAAATCGCAAACAGTAACCGGCAGTTTTCCATTAGCCGATACTGATCCTCTTACAAAATCAGCAGCAGCTTGTTGAAACGCGGCGTCATCCTGATACATCGCTACCAACGTTTTTGCCGTACAAAAGTTTTGTGCTGCATATACATTTCCAAAAAGAAAAGTAGCTGTGTTGTTCCCTTGCAAATCCTTCCACAATTGAAGGGCAGCGGTACTTATACCATAATTAGCAGCAGGGCGAAACGAATAATCGTGTACGCCTACAATCACTGCGTCGTAGTGCCCTTTTATGCTATCAGCGATGGCCGCTGCTTTTTCTGCATTGTCTTTATAAGAAAAATAAAAGGTATCGGCTTTAAAATCCTGCTGCAGCCGGGTACCAAAAATATTTTGTGCTGCACTTCCAATACCTACATAAGCTATTCGCTTTCCGGCAGTAACCGGAAATACAGTGCCCTCATTTTGCAATACCGTTACCACACTGCGGGCAACTTGTTTTTTAATATTTTCCGTTGGCGCATTCAAGTCTTCCACTAAATGATTCGTATCTATGGCAGTAACCTTACTTAACCCCAGATCATATTTTGCTGCCAATACTTTTTCTACTTTTTCATCTATATCCTTCCACTTCAATCTTTTTTTCTTAATGGCCACTTCAATGGCGGTAATGGCTGCATCCACATTTTCGGGCAGGCACAACATATCATTGCCGGCAATCACCGCTTGCACCGCTGCTTCCCCTGCGGGATAGTATTTGGCAACTCCTTTCATTTCCAATGCGTCGGTAAAAGTGAGGCCTTCATAATCCAATTCATCGCGCAGCAATTCCGTCACATTATTTTTAGATAATGAAGTAGGCCGATGCGCTGTATTATCAATTGCCGGAATGGAAAGATGTGCTATCATAACAGAACCTACCCCTGCTTTGAACAATTGTTTAAATGGATATAATTCTAATGAATCTAATTGCTGCATTGTTTTATTAATTACCGGCAGGTCAAGGTGAGAATCCACTTCTGTATCTCCATGTCCCGGAAAATGTTTGGCGCAAGCCATGATGCCGGCATCTTGCATTCCTTTCATGTAAGCCACGCCAAGTGCGGCTACTTTATATTTGTCTTCTCCAAAAGAGCGGTAGCCAATTACCGGATTATTGGGATTATTATTGATATCCACCACCGGTGCATAGTTTACATGTACTCCTATGCGTTTCATTTGTTCTCCTACTGCCACTCCCATTTTGTACACAATAGAAGTATCACTCAAAGCACCAAGCGTGAGTTGGTACGGATATTTAATCACACTGTCCAACCGCATACCTAAGCCCCACTCGCCATCAATCGTTACCATCAGCGGAGTTTTGGCTAGGGATTGATAGATGTTGGTCAAGTTAGCCTGCCGTACCGGTCCACCTTGAAAGAAACAAAGTGCCCCTACATTGTATTTTTTTATTTGATCTATTACAGATGAAATGTGATCCGCACCAAGATTACTATGCGCTCTTATCACCATCAATTGAGCAATCTTTTCTTCTTTTGAAAGAGAATGAAAGACACTATCTACCCAGGCTTTTTTTGATAAAGCACTATTGTATTGTGCAGCGGAGAAAAGGCTAAAAAA
>JBDSBL010000031.1:0-8204 GCA_039921625.1 Chitinophagaceae bacterium | reverse complement strand
TACATTTCCTTGCCGGATTATTGGCAATACAATTTCTGAGCGGGAAATGCTGCTACATGCAATATGTCCTGGAAATTTTTCTACGTCGGGAACAATCAGTGTTTTAGCCATCTGCCAACTGGCCCCGCAAACTCCCCTTCCTTTTTTAATACGGGTGCAAGCTACCGGCCCTTGAAATGGAGCTAGAACCAACTCATCCCCTTTCACCAAATAAAAACCCACCCAAAACATTCCAAATTGTTCCTTTAATGCAGCGGCAACATTTGCCAGGTTAGCAATCAGGTCTGGCTCGCCATCAAGCAAACCCTTTATTTGCGGTATCAATGCGGTGTACTGTTCGCTTTTTGTACCCTTTATTATGTGAAGGTCTTCAGCCATAAGGTAAATATTTACAGAGCAAAATTACTTATCCTTCTTATCAAGTTTTTATTTTAATATCCTTTAAAAAAGAAATAGCTGGTAATATGATAACGAAAGTAAAAGCAGAAAGTACTCTAAAAATTATATTAATTTTAAATAGATCTTTTACCCATTTGATTGAATGCTAATTCGCGCAGTGCTTATAACTCAGAGTTCGATTAAACTACAAATGTGTAACGTATGCCGGTGCCCAATAGAATTTTACTCTGCGTAGAAAATGATGAAGATGAGTATGAAATAATGGCCAATGTGGCGGCTCAAATTGATCCAGAATTGATGTTGGTGCATAAAAGTAATGGGTGGGATGCCATGCTGTATTTGGAAAAACACAAGCAAAAAAGCAAACTTCCTTACCTCATTATACTCGATTATAATATGCCCATAATGGATGGAAGGTTTACTTTGGAAGCCATTAAAAGCAATACTTATCTTAAAGATATACCAGTGGTTATTTTTTCTGTTTTAGTCAACCCGGCCGATGAACTTTTTTGCAAACAACATGGTGTAAAAATCTATACCAAGCCACCGCAACTTTCCGATTATAGAAAAGTGATAACAGAAATATTATCCCTTTTACCGTAAGCTATTCCATCGATTATTCTGATGCAATATTTTATTTTATAATGTATTCAATTGCAAGATTGATAAAGTACAAGTTATTACTTGGCAAAAAAAAGCTGCCTCGAAAAGCAGCTCTTTTTTTGGTTAATGTAGGAATTAGTTATTTCCACCACCATTGCCACCTTGCCTTTGTTGCATTTTCTTTCTTTCCTCATCAAAAAATGAATTCACATTTTTAATTTGATCATCAGTCAGGGGTAATGCCTTGTATTTTTTATTTAAATCTGCTTGTACTTCCTCCATTTTTTTCTTGCGGTCTTCTTCACTTAAATCACGCAAGCCACGTAATGCCATGCGAGATCCAAAACTTAAATCCAATACCTTATCTGCCTGATCATCCGACAATTTTGTTTTCTCTATGAGCTGAGGTTTCACACGCTCTTTATACTTAGCCAACATAGCTACAGGATCTCCGCCACCCTTCTGTTGGGCACTGACTGAGGTAGAATAAACAGTAACAAATAACGCTACCAGTAACAAAATCTTTTTCATTTTATGAATTGTTTTTTATGTGAAATGAATGGAAAGGAAAGTTACAGGCAATGATTGTTAATGAAGGTTAATAATATTAAATTCAGTATAAAACTCATCCATAAAAAAATCAATTCTTCCTTCACATAATTAAAGCTGATAAATTGTTTCAATTTTTAAAAGTGGTAATTCTTATATTGCATAAAATTTAACTAACCTTTATTATTAAACTAAAAATTATTGTATGAAACGTATGTTTACCCGCATGTTGATCTTGGTGCTTGCTTTCACCACTATTGCCAACACCGCTTTTGCTTCTTTAAATCCAGTAAGCACTGAGCCAGACCCTGCAAAAGTTAAAAGCGCAGTTGCTGATTTTAAAAACCTGAGTAAAAAAGAAAAGAATGAGCGAATCAGCAAAGTGAAAACAGCTATTAAAGATTATAAGGCTTCAAAATCACCTGCGGCCGGTGCATCTACCAATACTTTGTTATTAGTGATTCTTGCTTTATTGTTGCCGCCACTTGCTGTATACTTACATGAAGGTGCTATCAATACTAAATTCTGGATCTCTTTAATTCTTACATTATTATTTTTCGTTCCAGGTGTTATTTATGCTTTGATCGTTGTTTTAGGAAGCTAAATCAATTTTAAATTTTTACCTCCCCAATAGCCATAAGCTGTTGGGGATTTTTTTTATACTTATGGGTTAGTAAAACCAACCACACAAAGGAATAAATATTGTAAAGGCAAAAACACTTCAGCCCGCTTAATGTATATAAAGGATTTATCAATTTACTTTGCCACTTTATGGGCGATATCATCAAATACATTCGCAACTACTTAGTGTGGATTGATAAACGCATTTTATTTTTTTCGATTCTATTTATTTCTTCCGCTATATTTTGCAACTACTTTTTTCATTGGCAATCTTTTTTATACCAATTGCCACTTTCTTTGGAATATGCAGCCTGGTACTTTATATTTTTGACTGCCTTTTCATTCCCTCACATTCTAACCGTATTATTTTCAAAAAAAAGCAACTCTCCTCTTTGGCCATTTTATTTTTTAATGTTCGTGGCCCCGGCGGTTTTTGCTGCTAAAATGGTTCTCCCAGTCCATCTTACATTTACCTCTGATGTGTTGGCCAATATCTATTGGAACAAAGTTTTTTACTGGCCCATAAAATTGTTTGGATTAGCCACAGCCTTGTTTATTATTTGGAGAAAATTTAATAGGGAACAACCCTTCTATGGCTTTTCAACAAAACACATTTCATTAAAGCCGTATTTTATTATGCTGCTTATAATGGTTCCGCTCATAGCCGCTGCGGCCACACAGCACGATTTTTTACAGGTTTATCCTAAGCTGATGAGAATTGAACCTTTTCTTACTGGCGACTACATTGGTATTAAGAAACTAATCTATGAAGTTGCCTATGGTATCGATTTCATTTCCATAGAACTTTTTTTTAGAGGCTTTTTAGTGCTCTCTTTTGCCAAATGGATTGGAAAAGAAGCGGTATTACCTATGGCCCTTTTTTATTGCACCATTCATTTTGGAAAGCCTTTGGGAGAATGCATTTCTTCTTTCTTTGGCGGCATCATATTAGGTACCATCACCTATCATACGCGAAGCATTTATGGAGGCTTGATGGTGCATCTTGGTATTGCGTGGCTAATGGAATTAGGTGGCTATCTTGGGCATTCCCTTCTTTAATTTTTACTTTAAAAATATAGGTTGCTGATGCATTTTATTGGGAACAAAAAATGCCTTTACAGCATAAAGGCATTAGAGGTATTTCAAAATTCTAAAATTACATTCCTGGCATTTGAATTTTTTGCTTGTTTTTAGCAAGAGATGGATCGAGTTGAATTGCTTTGTCGCAAAGGTCCATCCCCTTTTGCTTTTCACCTTTATTTTGATAGCTCATACCAATCATAAATAATGCAGACGCATTCTGTTTATCAAGCGTTAGTACTTTATCCCAATAATCGATTGCTTCCTGGTAACGCTTTGCATCATAGTTTGCTTCGGCAATCATATTCAGCAAATTCATATCAGATGGCCGGCGCATCAATGCTTCTTTTAATATAGATAAGCCCTGATCTGTTTGGCCTACATTAAGATAAGCGATTCCCAAATTTTCCAAATAATCATTGTCTCTTTTGTATCCTTTTTCAGCGGCATCCAAAATATATTTCAAGGATAATTTATCCTCATGCATGGCATAATAAATTAAACCAATTTCATAAATCCACCTACTATTGGTCGGTTCTAAGCTTACTGCTTTTTCAAAAAAAGGAATAGCCTGTTTGTAGTTCATCATGTCGGCATAGCTGCGGGCAATCATATAAGGAATCTCCCCTCTCTGAGGCTCTTCCTTTTGAGCAACACTTAAAAATTTTATGGCTTCGCCAAAGTTATCGTCATCATAGTGGGCTTTGCCAATGTAATAAGATACCATTTGAGAAGGGTCTGTTTTTTTCAACAGGTTGGCGTATTTAATAGCATCGGGAAACTGACGAAGATTAAATGAAATAGTCATTAATTGTTTATAATTATCCGCTGACTGATCTCCTAATTTTTCAAGTTCCATATACATGGTTCTCGCCGGTGCATATTGCCGAAGATTGAATAAGGCAGTAGCTAGTTCAGATACAATTTGCTTGTCCGCTTTGTTGTAATTATAGGCTTTATCAAAAGATTTGAAAGATTCCATTAACCGTCCCTTCCCTTTTTCTTCCAATCCTTTTTGAAGAAAAAACTGAGCACTGTCTGTTTGGGAAAAAGAAAAAAAGGAAAGTCCAACAAAAGCTGCGGTGAGCAAATAGCGCATAGGTATATTGATTTTTGGGTGTTTCAAAAGGTCGAGAGCTAAATTAGAAATTGAATTTAAAAAGTCCAATTAAAAACCGCTTCCCTCTAACGAATTTTATACCAACTAAGTATTTACTTTAGAATAATTGCACCCATTGGGGGTAGATTAACAATAACCTTATAGTTTTTTTCATCATCAGTAACAGGCTCCGACCGAACTGTAGCATTATAAACATCTCCTGCTCCCCAATACTTTTTGGAATCGCTATTAAAAACTTCTTTTTTATAAATTTTATTTCCTGTTACAATATGCCAATCGAGCCGAGGCTCTGGCGTAAGATTCAATGCGATCAGCAAATCATCTTTTTCGTTTTTGCCCAACCGGCGATAGACTATCACACATTCTCCGCGGTGGTTTAGGTCCATCCATTCAAAACCATGAATATTGAATTGGTCGGAATACAAAGCCGGGGCTGCTTTCAATATTCGGTTCAGGTCTCTTACACATAGCTGCAATCCTTTGTGAGGTGCATATTCCAACAAGCCCCAATCAAGTTCGCGTTTATAGTTCCATTCAGAGGTTTGTCCAAATTCATTTCCCATAAAAAGAAGCCGTGCACCGGGGTGCGTCCACATATAGGTGTACAAGCTTCGAAGGTTGGCAAACTTTTGCCATTCATCTCCCGGCATTTTATAAAGCATTGGACTTTTGCCATGCACCACTTCATCATGGCTTAGAGGCAGCATGAAGTTTTCATCAAAGAAATACATCATGCTGAATGAAAGCTTATTCTGATGAAAAGACCGGAACAGCGGATCCATCTCAAAATAATCAAGCGTATCATGCATCCATCCCATCATCCACTTCATGCCAAAACCCAAACCTCCGGAAAAAGTAGGTTTGGTTATTCGTGGCCAGTCAGTTGCCTCCTCAGCTATGGTTTGCACATCCGGAAAATCACGGTAAATAGTTTCATTGAGGTCCTTTATAAAAGCAATGGCTTCCAGATTCCCATTGCCCCCATATTCATTGGGCTCCCATTGGCCATGGCTGCGCGAATAATCTAATTTCAACATGGAAGAAACGGCATCTACCCTAATGCCATCTATATGAAAAAGATCAAACCAAAAACGGGCGCTGCTTATTAAAAAAGATTTTACTTCGCCTCGCTTATAATTAAAAATGTACGAATTCCAATCCGGATGAAAACCTTTCCGCATATCGGCATATTCATAAGTATACGTGCCATCAAACATGTGCAAGCCATGCGCATCGTACGGGAAATGCGAAGGCACCCAATCGAGAATGACCCCAATATTAGCCTGGTGAAAAGAATCTATTAAATGCATTAAACCTTCCGGTGGTCCGAAGCGGGAAGTAGGTGCAAAAAATCCAGTGCATTGGTAGCCCCAACTTCCATCATAAGGATGCTCCATGACCGGCATAAATTCTACGTGGGTAAAGCCCATTTCTTTTACATATTCCACAAGCCGGTTAGCTAAATAATTATAATCATTGTAGATCATTTCATTATTTGCATCCGGCCGCATCCAGCTTGCCAGGTGCACTTCATATACACTCCAGGGAGCATCCAGCTTATTGTAATTTTTCCGCTTTTTCATCCACGCTGCGTCCTTCCATTCATAATTGAATTGATACGTAATGGAGGCAGTTTCTGGGCGCAGTTCCCAATAATTGGCTAATGGATCTCCTTTTTCTGTTTCAATTCCATTGGCTCCTACTATGCTGTATTTATAACGTTCTCCAACCTTTATGCCGGGGATAAACCCTTCCCAAATACCACTTTTATCCCACCGCGCATGCAGGTAATGCGCCTCTTTTTTCCAGGTATTAAAGTGACCAATTACTGATACTTTTAGTGCATTTGGAGCCCAAACCGAAAAATGAAATCCTTCAATATTCAATACAGTTAGAGGTTTGGACCCAAATTTTTTATACAACGTATAATTTGTACCTCCTTGAAAAGCGGCCACATCATCATCATATAAAATGGAGTAGTTCCAAACCGGTTTGGTGGTGTCTACAAAGTTTTCATCTTCATAGCGAATTGCATTTTTGTCCTGTATTTTCTGAACCTGCAACAGGGCAGAAGTTTCATTTTTTTCTAATGCATTTTCGTCCTTTTCATTTTGCTGTAGGTCCATAAAATTCGTATTGAAATACTGAAGTAAGATGTACCGTAAATTTAAGCTTTACTTTTGGCCTTCCCTTTTTTCAATCACTTAAAACTTTTCTCTTTTTACAATAAAAAATCCAATAAGATTAAAAGAAAACTTTTTAATTCTTATTGGATGATTACAATTGGAAATGTGTTTATTGGGACAGCTCCAGTACCCAAACGGTTTTAGCCGGAATCTTCATTTTTTCACTTACCGCTATTATTTCGTTAGTTACAATATTGCGTCCCTTTTTATTTCCTTTAATTATTTCTGCAAAGCGACCCGCATCTATTGTTTTCTCCTCCGATGCTGCGTTCATCACCACCATCACGGTATGTTTTTCATCGTACCGAAAGTAAGTATAGGTGCCATTTTGCGGCACAAACTGCATTAGTTTGCCCGTTTGTAATGCAGTGGAATTTTTTCTATAATTAGCGATGGTTTTTGTCCAGTTAAATACGTCATTTTCTTTAGCAGTTCTCCCATCCTTTGTAAATTTATTTTCCTTGTCTTCTTTCCATCCCCCTTTAAAATCGCTGCGTACCAAGCCATCGGGATGAGTGTCATCCTTAAGACCAGCCATAGCTATTTCGGTTCCATAATAAAATTGTGGAGTTCCTCGTTCGGTGAGCAACCAGGCAATTCCCATTTTTAATTTGGCAACATCCTCATTCACCACTGAATAGAAACGGGCGATGTCATGATTATCCAAAAACACTACATTATTCAGTGGATCTTTATATAAAAAATCATTGCTTAATGTTTGGTATAACCGATCAAAATTTCCATCTCTTAGCGCGGGATAAATACCATCAAATAGACTTTGAAAATCAGTAATGCCAATGAGGTTGCTTTTGAATGGGGTATTGATGTTGTTTTTTACAAAATACGCTTCGTTGGCGGTGCCACTTACCCACACTTCACCAAACATGGTGATGTTTGGATATTCGTCCACAAGTGCTTTATTACAACGATTCATGAACTCCAGGTCATTGTAAATGTAAGTGTCAATGCGCCAGCTGTCCACTCCAAATTCTTCTACGCTCCATATTGCATTTTGTATTAAATAAGTAGCAAGGAAAGGATTCTCCTGATTGAGATCGGGCATGATGCGATCAAACCAGCCATTCAATTGAAGTTGCTTATCAATATAGGATCCATGTGGGTCAAATAAGGTTTGATCTTTATAATTAGGATTAGTGTATTTAGGCCATTGGTGTATCCAATCTTTCATTGGAAGATCTTCTATAAAAAAATGAAATAGCCCGGTATGATTGTACACCGCATCCTGCACTAATTTCATTCCCCGCTTATGCAATTCGTCACTTAACTTTTGATATGCATTATTTCCTCCATGCCTCGGATCTACTTTGTAATGATCAGTGATGGCATACCCATGCTCCGTGCGCACAGCCATGTCATTTTCCAATATGGGTGTTAACCATACGGAAGTTACCCCGAGGTCTTTTAGATAGTCAAGGTGATTGATCACTCCTTGTATATCCCCACCATGGCGGTGATACATAGAATCGCGATTAAGCGTTTGTTCCCTCATCCCAGGTACTTTATCGTTGCTGTAATCTCCATTGGAAAACCGATCTGGCATAATGAGGTACACCAGGTCTTGTGAAGATATTCCCTGGGCAAAGGCAGTACCATTGCCTTTCCTTCGGCTCTTTAATTCATAATTT
>JBDSBL010000030.1:0-8864 GCA_039921625.1 Chitinophagaceae bacterium | reverse complement strand
TCCTGCAAAGAGCCAAATTCCGGGTTGATGGACGTATAGTCTTGCGCAGCATAATAACTACCCATTACTCCCTTTTTCTCCTTTTGAGCTATTGGAGTTATGGGCATGAACCACAACGTCTGCACTCCCATCTCTTTTAATCGGGGCAAGGCAGTAGCAAAGGCTTTAAAGGTTCCTTCTTCTGTATATTGACGCACATTTACTTCATAAATGTTGGTCGTTTTTATCCATTCTAAAGATGATTGAGAAGTATCCATAGTTAGTTGTTGAGTGGCGGTGCTTCCGGTCTTATTGGAATTGCAGGCAATGAAAATAATTAATGAAATAAGAAAGGTTCCTTTTTGCATACACTTATTATAAACAGTAGTGAAAATAATACATTAAAAGAGTTTTAGCATTCGAGTGGCTAACTTTGCCCGCAATGAAAACGTTCGATGTCCCGGTGTTTTACAGAAGTCCATTGATATCTGCTATTAAAAAAAAGCGGAAGGAAAGTGACAAATTAAAAAAGGATTTTTCCCCCACACTGCTGGATTTTGGGCCAATTCGCATTTACCTTGCCCGTCACTTTGGGTTTTGCTACGGAGTTGAAAATGCAATAGACATTGCCTTTAAAACAATAGAAGAAAACCGGGGCAAACGAATTTTTTTGTTAAGCGAAATGATTCATAATCCGCAAGTAAATAGCGACCTGACAAATCAGGGAGTTCAATTTTTGCAAGATAATTCAGGCAATCAACTTATTCCTTTTGACACACTTACGGAAGATGATATTGTATTGATTCCTGCCTTTGGCACTACGCTACCTATAGAGCAAAAAATAAGAGGCTTAGGTATTCAATTAGAAAAATATGATACAACCTGTCCTTTTGTAGAAAAGGTTTGGAATAGAAGCGAAGTAATTGCCCGTAACAATTATACCATCATCATTCACGGCAAGCCAAAGCACGAAGAAACCAGGGCCACCTTTTCGCATGCATCTGCCAACGCTCCATCGGTAATAGTAAATGACATGCGGGAAGCCGAAGAACTTGGGAGATATATTTTGGGTGAGAAACCGGCATCCCAATTTTATATTGAATTTAAAAATCAGTATTCAGAAGGTTTTGATGTAGAGCAGCATTTGGACCGTATTGGCGTAGTAAACCAGACCACCATGTTGGCTAGTGATACGCAAGCTATTTCAGAATATTTGAAGGAAGTGGTGATCTGCAAATTCAACCTTAATGAAACCAATTTAAAAGATCATTTTGCAGATACCCGCGATACCCTTTGCTACGCCACTAATGACAATCAAACCGCTGTATCCGGATTGCTGCAAGTACCTGCTGATCTGGCCATTGTGGTAGGGGGATACAACTCTTCCAATACCTCGCACCTGGTGGAGTTGTGTGAAGAAAAACTGCCTACTTATTTTATAAATGGAGAAGAGAAAATCATTTCAAAAGAAACCATACTTCCTTATGACTTTCATACCGGAACTGAAATGATTACCAATGGTTATTTACCCCAAAATAAAATTATAAATGTTCTAATTACCAGTGGTGCTTCCTGCCCAGATGCCGTGGTAGAAGGGGTAATAAAAAAACTGGCAGGTTTTTATCCTGCCAGTCAATCTATTGATGCGTTAATGGAGGAATTTACCGTTTAATTACAATTGATTTTATTAAGTAATGAGTCAAAAAAATGCAAATTTTTGACCATTTATTAAGCACAATTTTTGGTAAATATTCTCCCTTAATTAATGGGCTATATCATCTAACAAAATGCCTTTTTCTTTCGGCACGTATTCGCTATTGTACAATAATTCATAATACTCGTTGGCCATCCGGTTGCTGTCAAATTGAAATTGTACGTCACGCATTCCATTCTTTACAATCTGCCTCCAGGTGTTAGGATCTTCGTAATAAAGCGGCAATATTTCGCCTAGCAAAATTTCGTAGATCTTATCAAGGTCATACTGATCCTGGTTGTGAACGGTCATGTTTTCATAATCAACCGGTGGTACTACAAAACCATTGTTTCCTGCCATCACAAATTCCGGTATCCAGCCATCATTGGTAGAAAAGTTAACTGCGCCATTCATGGCTGCAGTCATGCCGCTTGTGCCGGATGCTTCTCTTGGTACCCGAGGATTATTCAACCAAAGATCCGATGCTTGCTTCAGGCGTTTGGAAAGCGACAATTCGTAACCTATTAAAACAGATACATTCTTATATTTTTTACTTAAATGTACCAACTCGTTGAACTCTGAAATAGCAGGATAATCTGCGGGGTACGGCTTGCCGGCCCATATAATTTGCACCGGGTGTTTTACATCACTTAAAAGCGCTTCGAAACGTTCTGTATCTCTAGTAATAAGGTTGGCACGCTTATACCCTGCAAAGCGGCGGGCCCAAACGATAGTAAATACATTGGGGTCAAACAATTTTCCAGTTTGATCAGCTACAATCTCAAAAGCTCTTTTCTTCATCCATTTTTTACGGTCATCAAAGGCCGCATCATTACCTTCTTCACGAGCCCGGTACAACTGCTTATCAGCCCAGTACCGCCAGTTTTGTGCATTTGTAATAGCAATGATGGGGCAGATATTATCATACTTGCTCCACATATGCCGTGATACTTCACCATGCAATTGCGATACGCCGTTGGCAATGCGGGCAAACCGTAAAGCTGCTAATGAATGGTTGAATTGATCGTCCGGCATTCCGGTTACTTCCCGTACCTCATCTACAGATAAGCCGCAGAAATAACTCATTTTATAACATAGGTAAATGTCATGCTTTTCATTACCGGCTTCCTCTGGAGTGTGCGTGGTAAATACAAGCCGCTTTCTTACTTCTTCAATATTTCTATTGTACTTCTGGTACAGGTAAAAAGCAGAAGATATGCCATGGGCTTCGTTTAAATGATATACTTCCGGCTTGTAGCCTATTTCATCCAGCAATTTGGCCCCACCTACACCAAGTAAAATGAATTGTGCCACTTTAGTAGCCACATTAGCATCATACAAACGGTGGGTGATGGTTTGCGAAACGTAATCATTTTCTGGAATGTCCGTTGTCATAAAGAACATCGGAGCACTATTAAACGTTTGAGGTGGCAGGTACAAAACCTTTACCCAAACAGGATGTCCATGAATAAGTACATCAAACTTGATCCCGGTATCTTCTAAAAAACTATATATTTTTTCCATCCAGGTTACCTGCAAGGTCTGATCTTGATTGCGGGCCTGATCATAGTATCCGTATTTCCATAAAATGCCAATGCCTATAAGATTTTGACGAAGTTCAAAAGCACTGCGCATATGTGATCCTGCTAAAAAACCAAGACCACCACTGTATATTTTTAAAGGTTGGTGAATGGCATATTCCATTGAGAAATAAGCTACTCTAGTAGTATAACGTTCATCTATTTGGTAGGGAACCTGAAATGCTCTAAAATCCATTTACTAAATCTTTTAATTGTGCCGCAAGATAATACGGAATTGTAAAATAGAGGACCAATTGGCCAATTTGGTTATTTGACTAAACCTTTTTTAGGTTTGGCCTTTATAGGAGTTTTAGGCGCCAGCTCTTTCTTTTTGGGAAAAGATCCTTCAAATACACACTGAATATTGCGGAAGGAGCCACAGCCGCCCACCTCTTTTAAAGTAACGGTGGTCCCGTTAAAATGAAACTCAAGATTGCATGGATTGCCTCCCTGACGGTACACGGCGGTGGTAGGTGAGGTTACTAAGGCCGTGCCTTTTAGTTCACCGGAGCAATCCTGATCTTTATTCTCAAAATGAATGAAAAACAAAAACTCATTTGAGTTTTTTGTGCTTCGTATGGATACAATGTTTTTTTTATTTTTTACATAATCACCCGCCCATTTATGATTTTTTGGTAAGGTATCAATCGGGTTGATGAGTTCTAAATTTGCATCATCTAATATATCCGTCATTACCAACACAAATCCTTTAGTAGCCGCATTATAAGCAAACACATCTTTTCCTTCTGTTACTACATCATCTTTTGTTTTGTGCGATACGTTTCTGGAAATGGAATAAGACTTATCTATGATGCTTACCTGATTAATCAAGGGATCTGCATCCGGTACTAAAAAAGGAAGGGCAGCCGTAATACTATCTTTCTTATCATACACAACTAATAGGGCCGCCTTTTTGGTACCATTTACCACTTTCACTACATAATAAGACTCTGCTTTTGGCTCTTTAATTTTCACCAGCGGTATATATTTTATATTCTTTCCATCCCCTACTAATTTTTTCTTAATACTATCCGGAATAAAGGAAAGGAATTCTTCATTTTTAATGGTGGCGGTATCTGTGTTGTGCAACAGATCTGTATCACTCAGACTGTAAGGAAGTACCGCAGTAGTAAACCGATTAGTAAACACGGTGTAGCTGTACTTTGATTCATCCACTACCGTTTCTTTCTTTTTATCAGTACAGGAAAGGGTGAGAACCAGTAACACAAAGACAAAGGTCCGTACCATAAAAATTATTTATTGTAAAACAAAGAAAATATTGCCAAATAACATTATCTCTTTTTATGTGTAATATTTTTTTAGATTTGTCTAAATTTTAAATTAGAGGACATTGAAATTTTCAATTACTGAAGAAAATTATTTAAAGGCTATTTATCATCTTCAATTAGAAAATGATACAGTAGCCACCAATGCAGTAGCACACCACCTCCATACCCGTGCGGCATCTGTTACGGATATGATGAAAAAACTCAGTGCAAAAAAGCTGTTGCATTACAAGCCATATTATGGTTTTTATTTGACCACCAAGGGTAAGCAAATAGCTATAAACATTATTAGGCGGCATCGCTTATGGGAATTGTTTCTGGCGCAAAAGCTAGGATTTAAATGGGATGAAGTGCACGTGCTGGCGGAAGAGCTAGAGCATGTAAGTAGCAATGAATTGATTGACCGGTTGGATAAATTTCTTTTATTTCCACAATTTGATCCGCACGGTGATCCGATACCCGACCAAAAAGGAAGGATAAAACATGGAAACAAAATCCTGCTAAATGACGTAGCCCCCGACCTGCCGGTAAGGGTGGTAAGGGTAAGCAATCAAAGCACAGAAATGCTGGACCTGTTGCATCATAAAAATATTAATATCGGCACCTTGCTTCAATTAAAAAAAAGGCTTCCGTTTGACCGGTCCATGGAGCTAAAAAGCACATCCTCTAAAACAATAACAATCTCTGAACAGGTAGCAAAAAACATATTTGTAACGTATGAAAAGGACGGCAAACTTTGAAGAATCTCTTAGTGAGGTGCATGGCAGTGTAGATACAACCGTTGCTGGCAAACCCAAATGGAGAAGGGCTCTTGCATTTTTTGGACCCGCTTATCTTGTGAGCGTTGGTTATATGGATCCAGGAAACTGGGCTACTGACCTCGCCGGCGGCAGTCAGTTTGGTTATACCCTTATTTGGGTATTGCTCATGAGCAATTTGATGGCCCTACTACTTCAAAGTTTATCTGCCCGGCTAGGCATTGTGCGTGGCCGCGACCTGGCACAAGCCAATAGAGAAACCTATCCCAAATCACTTAATTTTTGCTTCTACATTTTGGCAGAAATAGCTATAGCGGCAACAGATTTGGCAGAGGTATTAGGTATGGCCATCGGTATTCAATTGCTTACCGGCATGCCGCTAATTTGGGCTGTTTTGCTCACCGTGTTGGATACCTTTTTGTTGTTGATGCTTCAGAGATTAGGCATGCGCAAAATGGAGGCATTCATTATATGCCTTATCGCCATTATTGGCATTTCATTTTTGGTAGAAATTATTTTAGCAAAGCCTGATCTGGGCGAAGTTGCGGTTGGTTTTATTCCTACTATACCTAATAATCAGGCGCTCTATATAGCCATTGGTATCATTGGAGCTACAGTAATGCCGCACAACATTTACTTACATTCTGCACTGGTACAAACCCGAAAAATAAAACGGGATGATGCGGGCATACGGCGGGCTCTAAAACTAAATTTTATAGATAGTGCTGTAGCTCTAAATCTTGCTTTTTTTGTAAACGCTGCTATACTCGTTTTAGCTGCCTCTGTATTTTATAAAACAGGCCGAACAGATGTAGCAGAAATAAAAGAAGCCTACAAATTGCTGGACCCGATGCTTGGTTCAAAATTAGCTCCCACCCTATTTGCTATTGCACTCATAGCTGCAGGGCAAAGCTCCACGGTGACAGGAACCTTAGCCGGCCAAATTGTAATGGAAGGTTATTTGCGGCTTCGCATCAATCCTTGGGTGAGAAGATTGATCACGAGGATGGTGGCCATTATACCAGCGGTATTAGTGATTTTGATAAATGGAGAAGATAATGTAGATGCGCTTTTGGTGCTCAGCCAGGTTGTTTTAAGTCTACAATTAGGCTTTGCTATTATCCCCCTTATTCATTTTGTAAGCGATAAAAAAACAATGGGGGCTTATGCTATCAAGCCTGTTACCAAAGTTTTATCCTGGTTGATTGCCTCCATATTAGTTTACTTGAATTTAAAATTAATAACAGGGCAGGCCGTTGAATTTTTTAGTGCAGACCATACCCTAAGCGGCAAAGTGGCAGCAATAGGAGGAGGCGTTTTGTATATCATTCTACTAATCACAGCCATCATATATCCGCTCTTAAAACGAAAACCACAAAACAGGGTGTTGCAGGTACATAAGGAGATAGCGGGTGAAATTGGCATTCCGCAGGTGCCTGCCTACGGCCGGATAGCTGTAGCGCTTGACTTTAGCAAGGAAGATCAGCAAATCTTGGCGCATGCTATGGGTCAGGCAAATAAAGACACAACCATAATTCTCATACATATTGTAGAAAGTGTATCAGCTACAATGCTTGGCAAAGAAGCAGATGATATGGAAGCCCGAAAGGATCAGGAATTGCTTAATGCCTACAAATTGCAAATAGAAAATAATGGATGGAAAGCAGAAACATTCCTTGGGTTTAGCAATCGCAAAATAGAAATCCCACGCCTTGTAAAAGAATCCAATGCAGAATTATTAGTGATTGGCGCACACGGTCATTCCGGTGTGAAAGACTGGATCTATGGCGAAACAATTGAAGCCGTACGACACCGGCTGAAAATACCGGTGCTTATTGTTTCTGTTTAATAAGTCGATGCAATGCATTACATTAAAATAAAAACGGATTTTTTACTTAATCCAAACTATTGAAAAGTCCTAAATTTGCCCACTTTCGCAAAACTAAAACCATAGTATTTAATTATGACTCAAAAGATAAAAGTAGCCAACCCGGTAGTAGAACTGGATGGCGATGAAATGACCCGAATCATTTGGAAATTCATTAAGGACAAACTTATCCTTCCCTATCTTGAAGTGGATATTAAATATTATGATCTTGGAGTAGAGCACCGCGATGCAACGGGAGACCGCGTAACCATTGACGCCGCCAATGCTATCCGCCAATACGGTGTTGGTATCAAATGTGCCACTATCACCCCTGATGAAGACCGGGTGAAGGAATTTAACCTAAAGCAAATGTGGAAAAGCCCGAATGGAACCATCCGGAATATTTTAGATGGTACTGTTTTTCGCGAACCGATTGTAATAAAAAATATTCCCCGCCTTGTAACCACCTGGGATAGGCCCATTGTAGTTGGCCGTCATGCTTTTGGTGATCAATACAGAGCTACCGATTTTGTAGTGAAGGGTAAAGGAAAATTGACTATCACCTTTGAAGGAGAAGATGGCCAAAAACAAGAACATGAAGTATATCAATTTTCTGGAGAAGGTGGAGTAGCACTCGCTATGTACAATACGGATGAAAGCATTCGTGGCTTTGCCAGAAGTTGTATGAACATGGCCCTTCAAAAAACATGGCCGCTGTATTTAAGCACCAAAAATACAATTCTAAAAAAATACGATGGCCGGTTCAAAGATATTTTTGCAGAGGTATTTGAAGCAGAATTTGCAACTAAATTTAAAGAGTCAGGCATCACTTATGAGCACCGGTTGATAGATGATATGGTAGCAAGCGCCATGAAATGGAATGGTGGTTTTATATGGGCTTGTAAAAATTATGATGGAGATGTACAAAGCGATTCTGTAGCTCAAGGTTTTGGCTCTTTAGGATTGATGACTTCTGTATTGGTAACGCCTGATGGCAATACGATGGAAGCAGAAGCAGCACATGGAACGGTAACAAGACATTACCGCGAACACCAAAAAGGAAACCCTACTTCTACCAACCCCATTGCGTCCATATTTGCTTGGACGAGAGGCCTTGCCTTCCGGGGAAAACTGGATGATAATGAGGACCTGATTCAATTTTGTACGGCACTAGAGGAAGTTTGTATTGAAACAGTAGAATGCGGAAAGATGACTAAAGATCTTGCCCTCACTATAAACCCCGGTAAAGTAGAGCATGGCAAAGATTATTTGTACACAGAAGAATTTTTGGATGCAATTGATGAAAACCTGAAAAAGAAAATGAACAAAAGCTAACCAAGCTATTTCTTAGGATATAAAAAAACGCTTTGCCAGCCGCAAAGCGTTTTTTTTATTTACTTACTGATGTTTGTAAATTTGAATAGGAGGATACGTTATATGAAATTTTGTTTATTACAACACAGTTCAATGTTTTCTCCATCAACAAAAACAGTAAGCCATTATAAATAAATGGAAGAAAAATATACAGTACCAACGCACACACGCATTGGGCACGTACATCTGAAAGTGGCGCATTTGCAAACGGCATTGGATTTTTATTGTGGGTTGCTTGGCTTTGAATTAATCGCTACTTATGGCGACGAGGCTGCTTTCATTTCTGCAGGAGGCTATCACCATCACATTGGTTTGAATACCTGGTAC
>JBDSBL010000029.1:0-14341 GCA_039921625.1 Chitinophagaceae bacterium | reverse complement strand
CACCGGTTGATCAAATGAAGTGCATCTTCCTTCCTTTTGGCCATCACCACCATATTCCGGCGACAACATTTTTTTCTTTTTTATAGGATCATAATAGCAATAGGGCCAGCCAAAATTGGAACCTTTTTTTACTTCCATCATTTCTTCTGCAGGCAGGTTAGCGCTTTGCTCGTCATTGAAAAGTTGTGGAAACATATTTAGCTGATCGCGTCCGTGTTGCATTACAAAAAGTGAGTTGGTGTTAGTATTCCAATCCAAACCTACCACATTGCGAAGGCCGGTGGCATAGCGTATGCCATCACCATAAGTTTGATTTTGTTTGCCTGCTTTAAACTGCCAGATTCCACCTGCCGAATCTAATATGGGGCACGGATCCATTCCTAAGGAACCATTGGTGCGGTCTTGCAATTGGCAGGAGTTAGAATAAGCGCCAATGTTTACATAAATGTTACCGTCATTGTCCAAAGCAATTGATTTGCTGTTGTGCTGCCCACGATCAATCAATCCACTAACCACTATCTCGGGGGCGGCTGGGTTAATCACTTCATTTTTAGCATCCAGTTTATACCGGTAAATGGTAGTATTAGAGGTAGCATATAAGTACCCATTTTTTAAAGCAATACCGGTACCTCCATAATTGGCAAAGCCAGATGAGTCATCTATTTTTCCATCGCCATTGGTGTCTTTCAATGCCAGTATGCTTTTACCACCTTTGGCCCGGTTCAACTTTATATAGATGATCCCATTATCCGTAATAGCAAGGTGCCGTGCAGACCCAAGATTTTCCGCCATCATATTGGCATGAAAGCCGGCAGGTAATTTTAAAATAACCGGAGGAGCTATTTTTGTAGAATCGGAAGCCATCAAAAAGCTAGCTAGAAAAAGGCTTGCTGTGGTTAAACATATTTTCATTGCTGAATAGTTCATACGTATTTTTTATAGTTGGTAAATTTACTCTACTTCAGGTACAAACTCTTGCAACCGCTGTACCAAATCATTATTCTCTTTTTCAGTTCCTACTGTGATTCTTAGGCAATCATCGCAGAGCAGTACATTGCTACGGTTGCGAACAACTATGCCACCTTCTTTTAAAAATTGATAAACACGATTTGCATCGTCCATCTTTACCAACAAAAAGTTGGCATCGGAAGGATGGATCATTTGCACCAAAGGCAGATCAGTTAAGGTTTCCATCAATCGCTGCCGCTCCTTTACCGTTTCCACAATCATACTATTTACATCCGCTAAATTATCCAGTGCCTGAAGTGCCAGATCTTGCGTAGCGCCGCTGATATTGTATGGTGGTTTTATTTTATTCAATACCTGTATCAACTCTTCTGATCCAAAGGCCATTCCCAGCCGAAGGGATGCAAGTCCCCAGGCTTTTGAAAAAGTTTGCAGTACCACCAGGTTTGGATAATCTTTTAATTGTGCAATGAACGATCGCTTGCGGCTGTAATTTATATATGCCTCATCTACCACCAGCAGGCCTTCAAAATTATTTAATACCATTTCTATGTCTTCCGTTTCAAGGCTATTGCCGGTGGGGTTATTTGGTGAGCACAAAAAAATAATTTTTGTAGCGGCATCAATCTTTTCTTCCATCAGCTCCAGGTTTAATTGAAAATTGGGCAGTAAAGGCACCTCTTTTATCAGCACATCATTTATGTGGGCACACACTTCATACATGCCATAAGTAGGTGGACAAATGATGATGCTGTCCCTTTTTGGTTCGCAAAAAGCGCGTATCAGCAAGTCAATACATTCATCACTTCCATTGCCCAATAAAATGTTTTCTACGGGCACCGATTTTATGGCACTTATCTTTTTCTTTACCTCTATTTGCAATGGATCCGGGTACCGGTTGTACCATTTTTTTAGGGGCGAGCCCAGGCTGTTTTCATTTGCATCTAAAAAAATATGGGCCGCACCGCTGTATTCGCTTCTTGCAGAAGAATAAGGTTTTAGGGCCTTAATGTTTTCCCTAACGAGGTTGTTTAAATTAAAGTTCATTTTTATTTGGTTGTCAACTTTTGGAATTCTATGAAGCGGCCGTTGCGATGCTCCGTTCAACGTTCGGTACTTCTGTTGAGCATTTTTGCTGCAAGAAGACGGACCCCACTTAAGATTTTTTTTCTAATATCATTTCCCAGATGCAAGCCTAATCTCCACGGCTGCGGCATGTGCCTGCAACCCTTCAGCAGCCGCCATCTCCATCACGGTATCCCCTATATTTTCCAAGCCTTTTCGCGTTAATTTTTGAAAGGTAATTTTTTTGCAAAAGCTATCTACACTTACTCCACTGTAAGCACGTGCATAGCCATTGGTTGGCAAGGTGTGGTTGGTTCCGGATGCATAATCACCCACACTCTCCGGAGAGTAATTTCCTAAAAAAACAGATCCTGCATTTACAATTTTCTCCGCAATCAATTCATTGTCTTCGCAGCAAATAATTAAA
Organism: Chitinophagaceae bacterium; assembly: GCA_039921625.1. Lineage (GTDB taxonomy): Bacteria > Bacteroidota > Bacteroidia > Chitinophagales > Chitinophagaceae > Flavisolibacter. The sequence goes on along the minus strand of JBDSBL010000029.1, from coordinate 11,883 downwards.
TGCTCAGCAGCATATTCATTCACAAGGTCAACGCCTTCTTCTATAGAATTAACAATGATTGCCTTGCTGTTTTTCAACGCGGCTTCGGCAATTTCTTTCCGTGGCAATTCATTCAACTTCAACTCTACTTCCCATAAGCAACTTTGCACAAATGATTCAGAAGTGCTTACTAATAATACCTGGCTGTCTTTTCCATGTTCTGCCTGCGATAGGAGGTCCGCAGCTACAAAAGAAGCTTGACTGCTTTCATCTGCCAACACACATACTTCGCTTGGGCCGGCGGGCATATCAATAGCAATTCCTAACTGCTGCACCGCCAACTTGGCTGCCGTTACATATTGATTTCCGGGTCCAAATATTTTACATACCGAAGGGATGCTTTCAGTACCAAAAGCCATGGCAGCTATGGCTTGCGCCCCTCCTAGTTTATAAATTTTGGTTATGCCTAAAAGATGACATGTATATAAAATAGCCGGATGAAGCTTGCCTTCTTTATTTGCCGGACTACATAAAATAATTTCCTGGCAATGAGCTAAAATGGCCGGAATTCCCAACATCAATACGGTTGAAAATAAGGGCGCCGTTCCTCCAGGAATGTATAAGCCAACTTTATCAATGCCAATACTTTTTCGCCAGCAACTTATACCTTCCATTGTTTCCATTTTCTCTTCCTCTTTTAAAGAAGCCTTATGAAAATTTTCAATATTGGAGCGGGCTATATTTATCGCTTTTTTCAATTGTTCTGGAACTAAATCAATTGCGTCGGCAATCTCAGAACCTGATACGGCGAGGGTGTGTAAAGAATTTCCATCTAATTTTTGAGTTAGTTCCCGCAGCGCGGCGTCTCCCGTTTTTTTCACCGCATCCATTATTTCTGAAACAGTTGTTACCACACTGCTGTTATCCAAATAAGGCCGTTCCAGTAGTTTTTTCCATTCCTTTCTTTCTGGTTTTATTATTAATTGCATATCCTTATTATTAATTTTTACAGGATCATTTTTTCAATTGGGACAACCAGTATTCCTTCTGCCCCAGCTTCTTTTAAAAGCTCAATGCGTTCCCAAAATTCATGTTCACTTAATACACTGTGCACAGAACTCCAACCTTCTTCTGCAAGCGGTAAAACGGTAGGGCTTTTAATACCTGGCAACAAGGCAATAATTTTAGTCAATGAATGATTGGGAGCATTCAACAAAATGTATTTATTGGTTTTTGCTTTGCGTACAGCTCTTATGCGAAACAGCAATTGGTCAAGCCTTCTTTGCTGCATTTCTTCCAGGTTGTTGCATTTTATCATCACCGCCTGACTTTGCAAAATGGTTTGCACCTCCTGCAGGCCATTCATAAATAAAGTAGATCCGCTACTTACGAGGTCACACACAGCATCCGCTAAACCTATACTGGGAGCAAGTTCTACCGAGCCACTTATCTCGTGTATTTCTGCTTTTATTTGGTGTTGATCTAAAAATTGTTGGGTTAGAAAAGGGTAACTGGTAGCAATTCGTTTTCCCTGCAGGTATTGCGGATCATTATAATCTTCTCCTTTCCTCACGGCTATTGACAGCCGGCACTTTCCAAAACCAAGGTGTTCTACCAGAGATACTGCTTTGTTTTTTTCCATTAATACATTTTCTCCCACAATGCCAATATGCGCCACGCCATCTTCTACATACTGCGGAATATCGTCATCACGCAAAAAATATACTTCTGCGGGAAAGTCTTCTGCATTACTTTTTAATTGATTGTTTCCATAGCGAATGCCCAATCCGCAATCATTGAGCAATTGAAGCGAATCCTCGTTCAGCCTTCCGGACTTTTGAATAGCAATTTTTAGTTTCATGTATAAAAATTAAAAAGGCTTACCTATACGGTAAGCCTCAAATATTAGTATATACATACATCAAGAGCTTACCCGGTGGGGCAAGTATGTAAATGATGTATATGTTTTGTAATGTTCATGAATGAAGGGCAAAAGTAAGCTTCTACATTGTGCTACCAAAAATTTTATTGGTAAATGCGTCATCCGTTTGTAACCTATCTTAGAACAAATTAACGCTATGCATAATATTCTAAGAAAAAGTTGCTTAGGACTGCTATTGATCATATCTATTGGTAGCAAGGCTCAGGATAATGCTACCTATCAAACGCCTCCAAAAGATATTATGGACCTTGTGCTGGCTGAGCCTACTCCTTCCGTATCTATTGATCAAAAAGCACAATGGATGTTGCTGATGAAAAGAAGTGATTTTCCTACTGTGGAAGAACTGGCACAACCAGAATACCGCATAGCAGGACTGCGCATGAACCCCATTAATTTTAGCCCTTCCCGCACCGGTTCTTTTACCAATATTGAAATAAAAAATATAAAAACAAAACAAACATTTTCTATTGATGGCCTTCCTCAAAACCTAAGAGCGGGCAACCTTTCATGGTCGCCGGATGAATCTAAATTTGCATTTACCAACGCTACAGCCACTGCTATTGATTTATATGTAGTGACCATTAATGATAAAAAAGCAGCAAAGATTAACAAGCAACCTTTGAATACTGTTCTCGGAGGATCATTTCAATGGGCGGGGAATAATATATTGTTGTACAAAACAGTGGTTTCAAATTCTATTGTTCCCCGCAAACCCGCTGCTCCCACAGGACCTATTGTGCAGGAAAACTTAGGTACATCTGCAGCCTCCAGAACGTATCAAGATTTAATTAAAGACCCGTTTGAAGAAGCACTTTTTGAATTTTATGGCACTGCTCAGTTGGTAAAAAATAACCTTACCTCAGAAACTCCTATTGGAAAACCATCCATCTATAGAAGTGTCAATCTGTCTCCGGACAACCAGTATTTATTAGCGGTCACCATCAATAAGCCGTTCTCATATCTTGTACCGGCATCCGGTTTTCCTCACACCGTCACAGTGTTAGATCTTTCTGGAAACATTGTAAAAACCTTAGGTACTTATCCGAGTAATGAAGGCTCACCAATTGGCTTTGATGATGTGGTCAATTTTAACCGCAACTATAATTGGCGTGATGACGCACCGGCTACTGTCACTTATGTAAAAGCTTTGGATGGTGGTTTGGGAAAAAATAAGGTTGCTTACCGGGATGGTTTTTATGCTATTGATTTATCCGGTGATGCAGCGCCCAAAGAATTGTTTCGTACCAAACGGCGCTTTGGTGGCATTACCTGGGGCACAAAGGAGGTAGCCATTTTTACAGAAAGAACAGCTGCTGACCGCCGCGTTCGCATGAGCCGGTTCAATCCATCTACAGGAAAAGTAGATTCACTTTTTGAAAGAAGCAGCAATGATTCGTATAGTGATATTGGAAGCCCAATGACGGAGAAAAATGAATATGGGCAGCAAGTTTTAATTCTTTTAAATGGAAAGGAATTATTGCTTCGGTCACAGGGGTCATCTAGTGAAGGTGATATGCCATTAATTCAAACATTCGATATAACAAACGGTACTAAAAAAATATTATGGAGGGCTAAAGCACCTTATTATGAAACAGTAGTGGACGTTATTGATGCCGACAAGGGAATATATTTAACGACCAAAGAAAGCATCACGGAAACTCCTAATTATTATATCCGGAATATTAAGAAAAATTCAATCGTAGCCGTTACTGATTTCAAAAATCCTTATGCGGGTTTGGATGGCGTAAAAAAAGAAAAGATTACATACAAACGCGATGATGGCATCACTTTAACCGGCAATCTTTATTTACCAAAAGGATTTGATCCTAAAAGGGACAAACCGCTTCCTGTCATCATGTGGGCGTATCCTATAGAATATAAATCTGCTGCTGATGCGGCGCAGGTTAGAGGATCCAAATACAATTTTACACGCATCAATTACGGGTCTCCAGTATTTTGGGTCACCCAGGGATATGCGGTACTGGATAATGCGGAAATGCCGATAGTGGGTGAAGGTGGTAAAGAACCAAATGACAATTTTATTCCGCAATTATATTTAAACGCTCATGCGGCCATACAAAAATTAGCAATGATGGGTGTAGGCGATAGTACCCGCGTAGCAGTGGGTGGCCATAGTTACGGAGCTTTTATGACCGCCAATTTACTGGCGCACACCAAGCTATTTAAGGCGGGGATTGCACGTAGTGGTGCCTACAACCGCACTCTTACGCCATTTGGATTTCAAAGTGAAGAAAGAACCTATTGGGAAGCACCTGACGTATACAACCAAATGAGTCCGTTTATGTACGCTGATAAAATAAAAACACCCTTACTGATGATCCATGGAGAAATGGATAATAACTCTGGTACGTTTCCCATACAAAGTGAACGATTGTACAATGCAATAAAGGGTCATGGTGGTACCGTCCGGTTTGTATTGTTGCCTTACGAAAGCCACGGCTATGCAGCCAAAGAAAATATATTGCATATGCTGTGGGAGCAAAATCAATGGTTGGAAAAATATGTAAAAAACAGTCCTGCTCCCCAACCAAAATCTGCGGATGGTAAGCCATTTTGACCTTTAAGTTTGTTGCCTTATTAGTGGAAAAGTTAATGATGAAAAGAATGGTGCCTTTATAAGAGGCACTGTTCTTTTCATCATTATTCTCAAAGTTCTGTTAACCTCCAACCCTTGCCCTTTTTTCACCGTCTTAGGTTTGAATTTTGCATTATAAATAAACTTATGAGGAAATTAATTCTACTCTTTTCGTTAATTCTTTGGTATGGCACTTCTTCTGCCCAAAAAGTAGAAAGCATTCATTTTAATTTATATACGGACAGCTTAAAAAAAGGCTTTTACAACTACATAAATGTGGATGGTAAAATGGCTGATGGCATGTGGCTTCCCTTAACTGATAAAGAAATAACACTTTCAAGTAACTGTGGCCAATTTAAAGGAAATGATCTTTTTATTGATAGCGCTTATTTAGCGGAAACGGTGACGGTAAAAGCAGTGCTGAAAAGCAATCCGCAGGTTTGGAAAGAAGTCACAATTTACATTAGGAAAAGAGGCTTTGAACCACTTCAAACCGAAGATGAAATTTTGAATAAGTCTAAACAAAAAAGCAAAAAGAGTTAAGTTCTTTGCAAAAAAAAACCCATCGGTAAGATGGGAAAAAAATGGCAGGCTTATTACATCGCACCGCTACAACCGCCTACTCTTGCTACCTTCCGGTCCTGGGAGGGTTGGCAGGAGCTGGTCGTGTAAGACCTGCCGGCGCAAATATAGGAAGAATGATGTTTTGAGCGTGCTTGTTTTAAAAGAAAATTTTACTTTTTTTCTATCCTCTATAACTACCTTTTTTAATAGCTCCCTAGAAATCCTTCTGTAGCGCAGCGGCAACGGAGCATCGCAACAAATGTTTCATTGGAATACAACTGCTGGTTACCAAAAAAATTAAAAACCTTGACGTTGAAATATAGAATTGAGGGAAGAATAGCCAATTAATTCATCAGCCCGGGCTCCAAAGGGACGGTAGTAAACCAGTATGGTATACGCATTTTCTGTTGCCCAATAATTTCCTTCGGTGGCAGATAAATCAGGATAGGCTGAGGGCACACCTTTGGGTAAGGTGACATATAAATAATTATAAAAACCTTGTTTTAAAAACAATGTTTTTTCATAAGCTCCCCTTTCCGTGTTAAACTCCATTTTTCCGGAAGTATCGGATGCAAAATTAGTGAGCTCTCCAAAAAGGTACACATCGCTTCCTTCCAAAGGTTTGTTGTTGGCGGGGAAATAAGAAAAGTGAACTGTTGCATAATCTGCCTGCCAAAATGGATTAACACTTTCCAAAGTTTCCATTGTATAGCTACCATTAAAATCGCGGTAATAAATATACACCTGCCCTTTGCGGGTGGCATCGGGCTTTATAAAAACATGAGTTGTGTCCTTTATCGTTTGCATGTTGATCATGCGATCGCTTAGCAGGCGATAGCTGCGCAAATCAATCCACCTCCACTCCTTCCCTGCCGGCATGGCGGTTTCGGCTTCATCACTGTACTCATAATAATTGCCGCGGAATATGGTAGGCCGATCCATCCATAATGCAGTATGCCAGTTATTATTTTGCAGGGCCACTACTTTAAGATCCTGAGGGCTCATGATGTTGGTGCGGCCATCCGTTTTTATTTCAATATTTAATTTTTGATGCGAATTAAATAAAGCGGCGGTGTAGGGTTGCTGCAATTGCGCATTAATGGCTGCTTTATTGTCAATAACTACAAAACGTTTTGTGAGCACCATTCTATTGGTGTCGCTATTAATAAAAACACGAAGGAGGTAATTGCCGGAATGCGTGGGATAAGAATTGCGGTCGGGCACGGCAGCCTGGTAATGTGTGTAGCGAACTGAGGTTAAAGAAGAATTTCGGTAATTGGTGATACGAACTGTTTGAAAGCCTTTTAAATATTCCAATGGCCGCAGCATGGTGGGAGACCAATCTGCATTGCAAAGAACAAAAGAATAATAGTAATTTTTAATACCTCCTTCCAGGTCATCAAAATGAAGCTCTAAGCTTTCAGATGAGCCAAGCGCTAATGCCGGAAATGAGGTTTGATCACCGGTGCGGTAAAGTTTTACTGATTTAATATTGGGCTGCAGAACGGCATCCGTGTATTGAGCGCTTCCTTTTTGGGAAAACATGAATAAGGAAAAAAGTAAAAAGATGCATTTCATTATTATGAAAATAAGTTTTTTATCAGGCTTGTATAAATACGAAATTTAGAACTCTTTTACAGACGATTTTAAAATAGCTTTGGTTTCGTTTCTTCATTAAATTTTATTCTGCCAGTGAATGTTTCTTCTTTTATAGCTCGGCGCATTGCTTTTAACCAACAAAAATCCTTTTCACGTTTTATCATTCGGCTATCTATCACGGCAACGGTAATATCAGTGGCGGTAATGATCGTCACGCTTTCATTTGTAAATGGATTTGAAGAAACCGTTAGTGGTAAGGTGTTTTCTTTTATGGGACACGTTCGTATACAATACCGGCAGCCCCAAAAATCTTCTCTTGCAGAAGAAGTTCCTATTGAAGAAGATACCGCCATGGTGGCCGCAATAAAGAAAATGAACAATGTGCGCACCGTGCATCCTTTTGCCACAAAAAATGCCATTTTAAAAACAACCGACGAGATAGAAGGTGTGCTGTTAAAAGGCCTTGACACAACCTATGATTTTAAAATACTTTCTTCCTTTCTGCAGCCAGGAGGCCGGTGGATAAATTATAATGACAGCACTTACTCGCGTGAGATAGTGATCTCCGTTTACACGGCCAAACAGTTGCAATTGAAATTAAATGATCGGGTCCTTATATATTTTATAAGGCCTGATGGCAGCTTACGGCCTGATAAGCTAACGATAGTGGGGCTTTACAAAACAGGCATTGAAGAATATGATAAAAATTTTGCTATTGGCGATATCAAATTAATAAGAAAATTAAATGACTGGCAACCCCATGAAATTGGTGGCTATGAAGTTTTTTTAAAGGATTTTAAAGGGATGGATGCCGTGAGTTCGGCCATCTACAATAGCGATCATTTTTCAGAACAATGGGAAACGAAAACAGTGAAAGAACTGGCTCCGAATATTTTTGATTGGCTATACATCATTGGTAATAATGGCAATGTATTAATAGTGATCATGGTGGTGATTGCAGCTATTAATTTTATTACCTGCCTTATTATTTTAGTTTTGGAGAGAGTACGTATGATCGGGTTGTTGAAAGCTGTTGGTGCTTCAGATTGGACAGTGCAAAGAATTTTTTTATATCATTCAGCTCTGATCACTTTTTCGGGTATTCTTATAGGAACGGCCGCCGCATTGGGTTTGCTCTGGCTGCAACAGAAAACCGGTTTTATTCACCTGGATGAAGAAGCTTATTATATGAGCTCGGCGGCAGTGGCCATTAATTGGTGGCAGGTAGCTGCGGTAGGCGCCGGCACCTTACTTTTGGCCCTTCTCGTATTGCTTATTCCTTCTTTTTTGGTTAAAAAAATCCAACCTATAAAAGCAATTCGGTTTAATTAGTTAAATGGGATAAAATGATGCCTGTGGCTACCGCTGCATTTAATGATTCTGCGGCTCCCAGGCGCGGAATGGTGATAGCTTGATGAGCAATTTTTAAATAAGATTTTCCCAGCCCCTTTGATTCATTTCCAATCAATAAAATGCCTCCTTTATTTTTAGGAATGGTATAAACAGATTGTCCGCCAAGGGTAGCGGCATAGATCGTAGCACTTTGTTTTTTCAACCATTCCATTTCTTTATCCCACCAAAATGAAACACGACCAATGCTTGCCATACTGGATTGAATTACTTTAGGTTGATACACATCGGCACAACCTTCTGTGCATACAATGTTTTTTATATTGAACCAATCCGCAATACGAATGATGGTTCCCAAGTTTCCAGGGTCTTGTATAGCATCTAGGTATAAACAAAAATCATTTGGTGAAAGAATTGGCGCTAAGGAGGAAGGCTGTTTAAAAACGGCAACTACTTGATTTGGTGTTTGCAATCCAGACAGTTTACCTAACTCTATTTCGGTAACAATTGTATGCATTAAAGCCTTCTTATCAGGCAACTCATTTACCCAACTTGCTAATGTAAAAATTCTTATTGCCTGTTGCGGCATGATCTCCAACAATTCGTTAACTACTTTAGGACCTTCTGCTAAAAAAAGACCGGCTTCGTCTCTTTCTTTTTTGTAGCGCAAACTTTGAATATCTTTGATTTCTTTCTTACTAAGCATTGTACTGGTATTAAATATATGGCGGTTCCGTCGACAAATCATTTACGATCCCTAAAAACTCTATTGCTGTTTCCTCTTGCCTGTATTCTATTATTTTCCTGCTCTACTATTAATTATTACCAACCGGGAAAACCATTTGTTTACCAAACAAATATAAAACTGGAAGGCAATCTGAGTACAGAAGAAAAAAAGGAATTGATGGTTCGATTAAAAGACCAGGTGCAGGATAGTATTAGAGTGCGGCGTGTGCAAAGGCTTGTAGGTTGGGATAAAGGACCAAAACTTTTTTATTCTGTACTGACCAATCCCGCGGTGTATGATAGCAGCAATGCAGAAAAATCTTTAGGATTTATGCATGCCTTACTTAACTCCATGGGTTATGAGCGGGATAGTATACGATACGATACTACTTTAAAAATTGTAGCTGGTCCGGATGGTCCGCAATACAGGACAACAGTCAACTTTACTGTATATCCTGGGAAGATATTTAAGTTAGATTCAGTTAGCTATACTTTGCCCGATACGTTGAAAAGGCTTACCGTAAATTCTTTAAACGAATCTTTATTAAAAAAGGGAGAGCCGTTTTCCAAAACTATTATTACTAATGAATTTAACCGGCTTACGGACCTTTACCGAAACAATGGATATTTACGATTTTCATTTGAAGAACTATTAGCCGTATGGGATACAGTAGGCATCCGGCTATTGCGTCCCACTCTTGATCCAATAGAGCAGGCACGGCAGTTTGAAGCCTTGCGGCAGCGAAGAATAAATCCGACGGCTGATGTAGAAGTACGGCTTCGGGCAAACAAAGATTCGTCGCACCTTGTCCGGTATTTTAATGGCGAGGTAACTATTTTCCCGGATATATCATCAGACACAGCTTTGTTGGTGGCAGACACCACGTACATACGAGGTTATAAAGTAGTTAGTTATAGAAATTTATTTAAACCAAAAACTCCAGCGCAAAATATCTTTTTAAAAAGAGGAGAACTTTACAGCCAGAGCAATTATTTAAAATCGCTGAACCGGATCAATTCCATTGGCGCCTGGCGATTGGTAGCTATAGATCAAATACCCCGAGGCTTTACGGACACAGTTGATTATATTGTTCGGTTAACGCCTGCAAAAAAGTATTCATTCAGTACTAATATTGAAGGAAGTCAAAACTTTGGTAACAACGTTTTGTCTAATGGAAATTTGATAGGATTCAATCTTAATTTGCAAAATAGAAATTTTGCGCGGGCAGCCAATTTAGCTAATACAAATTTTCGATTTGCTACAGAAATTAATAGCAAAAGTTTTGTGCAGACCAAGCAAATAAGTTTTAGCCATTCCATTTATTTTCCCCGGGTTATTCCAAATTTCAAATTTCTGAAACCCACTTTAAAAGAAAATGCCAAAACAGTTTTTGGTTTTAATTCCAGCTTCACCAGCCGCAAAGATTTTTTTGATCTTACCTCTGTTACCGGCTCATGGGGATATGAAACAAACTGGAAGAATAAGTACTTCACTATCCGGTTGCCGAATGTAGAATATTCCTATCTCCGCAAAGGCATTGGCTTGCAAGAATTAATAAACCAAAACCACTCTTATGAATATATTTTTAACAGCGGTTTGGTCGTTTCTGCTATCGGTAATTTAAGGATATCCGGTGGTAAAAAAAAGAACACCAACCTGACAACCCTGAACCTGGAATCCTCTGGGTTAACAACCGGACTTTTGCATACTAAATTTATTGAAGAGAACCTCCATCGATTTGTGAAAGCAGATGCGGAATTTCGCCAAACCCGCACCATTGGCCGGTCTGCATTTGCCTGGCGCACCTTTTTAGGAGTAGGCTATCAGTTGCCATCCAGCCGATTTAAAAACAACAAGTCCCTACCCTTTTTCAAAAGTTATATAGCGGGCGGAGCTAACAGTATGCGGGCCTGGGGCCTTCGCGAATTAGGTCCTGGTTCTACCGTGAAATCATTTGCAAATACGATGGCACCCGAACGCTTTGGAGACATGCAAATAGAGGCCAATGCGGAGTACCGTTTTTTTGTAACAGATTTTTCCGGCTTTAAAATAAACAGTGTTTTTTTTACAGATATGGGTAACATTTGGAACCTTCGAAAAAATTCTGATTTTCCAAATGGCCAATTTTTATACAGTGAGGCTGGTAAGTTTGCCTTCAATAAATTATGGACCGATCTTGCTATAGGGGTTGGTACCGGTTTGCGGATAGATCTAGGTTTTTTCCTGATAAGAGTTGACTATGCTTTTAAAGCAAAAGACCCAAGCCCCGCTCTTTTAAAAAATCAAAATAAGTGGTTTGCACAATTTAGAGAGGCTAAGGGATTGTTGCCTAAATTAGGTACGGGGCAAATACAGCTGGGCGTTACCTATCCATTTTAATACGAAGAATTTCAGCTTCCCATTCTGCCATATTTTTACTTTCTGCAATGGTATAAGCACCAATTCTGGTACGGCATAAGGAACTTAAATATCCACCACAACCAATTGCTGCGCCAAAATCATTAGCTAAACTCCGGATGTAAGTTCCGGTAGAGCACACTACCTTAAAGTGTACTAACGGCATGTCTATTTTGGTAATTTCAAATGAGTAAATAGTTATGTTTCGTGGCTCCATCACCACCTCTATTCCTTTTCTCGCCAATTCATATACTCTTTTACCACCTTGCTTGATAGCAGAATGTATGGGTGGAATTTGCGCAATAGCACCAATAAATTGTTTTGTGTTTTGATAAATTAATTCAGGTGTAATGGCATCAATACTTTGTAGGTTTTGAGGTTCACTTTCGAGGTCAAAAGTAGGAGTGCTGGCTCCTAAGGTAATGGTGCCGGTATATTCTTTTTCCTGCGCCATATACTCATTGATCTTTTTGGTAAACTTGCCCGTGCACACAATCAGCAGCCCGGTAGCCAATGGATCTAATGTACCTGCATGACCAACTTTTTTTGTTTTTACGAGGTACCGTATTTTTCTGACTACATCAAATGAAGTCCATTGTAAGGGCTTATTGACCAACAATAATTGCCCCTCACTAAAAATATTTGCACTATCGTTTATCATAAAATATAGCAACTGCAGGCTTTATTAAAAATAGGTACGCTAAACTTTCATATTTCGAAAAAGGGAAA
>JBDSBL010000028.1:0-2678 GCA_039921625.1 Chitinophagaceae bacterium | reverse complement strand
TATCGCCCAAACATTTTTTCCAATCCATCTTTTTTAAATTCCAAATAAACAGGCCGCCCGGAAGGGGTGGTATTGGATTGCACACAGTTAAAAAGGTCTGTTATCAAACCATGCATTTCTTTTTCGGTAAGAGGTACGCCGCCTTTTATAGATTGATGTCCTGCCACGGCACGAACCAGCATTTCCCTTTTTGAAAATTTAAGATCAGGGCTAAAATGTTTGTATTGCTCCAATACTTTCTCCAGCACCAGCCTTTCATTGCCGGTTTCCATATCGGCCGGGGTGCCTTGTATCACAAAAGTATTTTTGCCAAATGCTTCAATGGTATAACCTAATAATTGAAGGTCGGGCAAAAGCTCTGTGAGTAATACGACATCAGCAGGAGTTACTTCAAATGTGGCAGGAAATAAATTGCGCTGTGTGGCCACCGGCTTGCCTTCCATTGCTTTCTTCAGGCGTTCATAAATAATACGTTCGTGAGCTGATTGCTGGTGTATCAATAAAAAACTTTCTGCCGTAGGCAATAAAATATAGGTGTTGAATAACTGTGTTGGCGCCCCTTCACCGGCCACGGCAAACAGAGCGGGATAAGATTGGGCTGTATTTAAAAGAGAGTTTTCAAATGGTTCGTTTCCACTTTTATTTTCTGGGCCGGATTCGGATTTTGTTTCGCTCCAATGCCTTAATGCATTGGCTTGCCCCGGCTCTATAACGTGTGCCTGATTGGCTTGTGTAAACGTTTGAAAGATGGAGGATGATTGCGCAGAGGATTGCCGCTGTTCGGTAAAGGGTTGTTGTATAGAAGATAGCTGTTGAATAGAAGCATCTAATTCAAAATCTAAGCTTGGTGTAATGCTGAATTGAGCCAGGGCATGCTTGATAGCCGCCTGCACAAAAGCATACACAATCTTTTCGTCTTCAAATTTTATTTCCTGCTTGGTGGGGTGTACGTTCACATCTACCTGTGCAGGATCCAGTTCTATGTATAGCACATACATTGGAAAACTATCACCAGGAATCATATCCTGATAAGCATTCAGCACGGCATGATTGAGGTAAGCACTTTTTATAAAACGGTTGTTGACAAAAAAGAATTGGTCGCCCCTTGTTTTTTTTGCTGTCTCTGGTTTGCCTACAAAACCATACACATTGAGGTAATCCATTTCTTCTTTTACCGTTACCAGTTTGGTATTATAATTATTTCCAAGTACCTGTAAAATGCGTTGCTTGGGCGACGCTCCCTCTAAGTGAAACAATTGCTGGCCATTGGTGGTAAGTGAAAAAAATACAGACGGATAAGTCAGGGCTACCCGAATAAATTCATCAACAATGTGCCTCATTTCTGCGGCATTGCTTTTTAAAAAATTGCGTCGTGCCGGTACATTGAAAAATAAATTTTTCATGGCAATGGAAGTGCCTTCACTCGTGGCAGTTGCCTCTTGCTTTTTCACCTGGCTATTTTCTATTTCTATAGCAGTACCTACTTCATCTCCTGCTCTTCTTGATTTTAATTCTACCTGTGCCACCGCCGCTATAGAGGCTAATGCTTCGCCCCGGAAGCCCATGGTGCGGATGTGAAACAGATCTTCTATATTTTTTATTTTGGAAGTAGCATGCCGCTCAAAACTCATGCGGGCATCCGTTTCACTCATGCCGCTGCCATTGTCTATTACCTGCACCAGGGCCTTGCCTGCATCAGCCACAATTAATTTTATTTCCGTAGCACCGGCATCTACTGCATTTTCCAGCAATTCTTTTACAGCGCTAGCCGGCCGCTGTATCACTTCTCCGGCTGCTATTTGATTGGCTATATTATCGGGTAACAATTTTATTCTATCTGCCACAATATCATTTCTTGAGCCCTCAAAAATAGGCAATGGGCTGCGATAACCGGAACCTAAATAAGTGGTTCTGCTTAAGGGTTTAAAATAAAAAACACTTTAACCTATCCGGGCTTGCACTTTATTTTTAGCAAATTATTTTTGTATTCCGAATCCTGAAAAAAACTATGAAAAACTTAATTATCTGCTGTGCAGCAATGGTATTGCTCTGTAGCAGTTTCTTTAAAGCTTCTGATGCATTATCCATTAACCTTTCTTCATCAAAAGACACTTCCACAGATTTCATTATTTATACCATAAAAAGTGGGCAACACTATGCCGACCGCAATGTTTATAAAAAAGTAAACATTCCTGAAATGAAGTTTCGGGTAAGGTTTGACAGCAGCGCCTTGTATCAATCGCTAACCAATGAAAATCAATACGACATTAATAAACTGTATGGATTTGCGGATAACAATGCAACTCATCATCAATACAGTGCACGGATAGGATGGCGTTGGAGTGATAACGCCTTGCGACTGTTTGGGTATGTATATAATAATGGAATAGTAAGCGCTGAAGAAATAACCACCGTAGGCATAAATAAAGAAATTGAGTGCAGTATAAAAGCGGTAGGAAACGAATATATTTTTTCGGTAAATGAGGCGCAATTAAAAATGCACCGAGAGAGCACGACACTGGCAGCAGAAGGCTATCAATTGTATCCTTATTTTGGCGGCGATGAAACTGCACCGCATGATGTACGCATTTGGATAGGAGCCTCTTCGCTTGAGAAAGAAAAAGCAATTGACCAATAAAATTCTTGATTTAATAAATGGTTTGTGGATGGTCGTTTTT
>JBDSBL010000027.1:0-12938 GCA_039921625.1 Chitinophagaceae bacterium | reverse complement strand
AGTGTAAATGGAGGTATGGATGTAAAGTATGGCATCAGTGAAAGCTTTACGCTGGATATGACCCTCATACCCGATTTTGGCCAGGTGCAAAGCGATAATCAGGTATTAAACCTTTCGCCTTTTGAAGTAAAATATAATGAGAACCGGTCTTTTTTTACAGAAGGAACCGAGTTGTTCAACAAGGGAGATCTGTTTTACTCACGACGCATCGGCAGCACTCCTTTGCATTATTATGATGTGCAAAATGGAAGCAGTACATATCCGCACATAAACAGCAATGAACATTTTTTAAAAAATCCATCAGAAGTAAAATTAATAAATGCTACAAAAATTTCCGGACGTACTAAAAACGGCCTGGGCATTGGTTTTTTCAATGCTATTACAAAACCAATGTATGCACAAATAGAAGATGATGCAGGTAGCCAACGCAAACTGCAGACTGCTTCTCTTACCAATTATAACATTGTAGTGCTGGATCAAACATTGAAAAATAATTCATCCATATCTTTTATCAATACCAATGTACTCCGCAATGGGCAAGATTATGATGCCAATGTAAGTGCCGCGTTGTTCGATATAAATAATAAAAAGAACACTTACAATTGGGCAGGTAAATTTTCAGTAAGTGATGTGACGGACCCAGGGGCAAAAAAATCGCTAGGGTATTCACACAACCTTTCCTTTGGCAAAACGAGTGGCCGATGGAATTTTCAGTTGACCCAGGAGGTAACAGATGCCAATTATGACATAAATGATATGGGCATTTTGTTCAATAACAATTTTATTGATCACTCTTTATGGACAGGTTATAAGTGGGTAAAACCCGGCAATTGGTTCAACAGTCTTCGGATGAATTTGAATGTGAATTACAGCAGGTTGTACAACAGGCTTCCGGGGCAAAAGCTGGCATCTAATTATCAATCCTTCCGTACAAACTTTCGCGCCAATGCCCAATTAAAAAATCTTTGGTTTGTAGGTGCGTTTGTTGGCTATTTGCCCAAGGGCAATGATTTTTATGAAGCCCATGTGCCGGGTTATTCCTTTATTTCTCCCCAACACTTTAATGTGAATGGTTGGTTTGAAACAAATTCTGCTAAAAAATACTCCCTTGCTTTCAATTATTTTGAAGGCTTTGCAAAGCAATTTAGCGAACGTAATATTGAATTAAATTTTTCGCAACAATACCGGTTCAGCGACAAGTTTTCATTGAACCAGCAATTAAATTTTAACCCGCAAAAAAACAATGCTGGATATTATAAACTGTTTTTTGAAAATGGAATAATGAAAGAAGTGATTTTTTCACGACGCAACCGAAACACAGTGGAAAATCTATTAAATGCCAAATACAACTTTAATAATAAATCCGGCATTACCCTTCGTGCCCGTCATTATTGGAGCAAGGTGGAGCCGCAACAGTTGTACGATTTGAATAGTGATGGTTCCCTTTCGCCTACAAGGCATACTGGCATTGCCATTCAAAACAGGAATTTTAATTCCTTCAATATAGATGCGGTGTACACCTTACAATTTGCTCCCGGAAGTTTCATAAATATTGTTTGGAAAAATTCAATTTACAAATCGGACAACCTTACAGATTATCATTATTTTAAAAACTTCGGTCAAACGGTGGAAGCTCCGCAGAATAATAATTTATCTCTTAAAATTTTATACTACCTGGATTATTTAGATTTTAAGAAATGGCATAAGCGGCGGTAGTCAAATTTTTTTTCAAGTTTTTAATTTCAGAAAGAAAAAAACTTTCAAAGGGAATGAAACTTAGTTTAACAGAATAGCTAACCTCACTTAACAAAAAATACTACTTAGCTTTAAATAAATCTAAAGTTTTCCCCTACTTTTGCAGCCCCAAAGTAGTTCTTTACAAAATTCGCTCTAGCGGAAATTGAGGAATTTGGGAGATTAAGTACTTGCCTTCAGGCTCGGAAAAATCGCTTGAACCAATAAATCAGAAAAGAAATGGCAAAAGAAATCTCGGGCTATGTAAAGCTCCAGTGCAAGGGTGGCCAGGCCAACCCCGCACCTCCCATCGGTCCTGCACTTGGTTCCAAAGGTGTAAACATCATGGAATTTTGTAAGCAGTTCAATGCACGCACACAAGACAGAATGGGAAAAGTACTTCCTGTGTTGTTGACTGTGTATACAGACAAGTCGTTTGACTTTGTTATTAAAACTCCTCCGGCAGCCGTACAGTTAATGGAAGCTGCTAAAATTCAAAAAGGTTCTAAAGAAAGCAACCGCCAGAAAGTGGGCAAAGTAAGCTGGGCCCAGGTAGAAGAAATTGCAAAAGACAAGATGAGCGATCTGAACGCATTTTCTTTGGAAAGCGCTGCCTCTATGGTAGCTGGTACTGCTCGCAGTATGGGACTTACAGTAGAAGGAGCCCCTGCAAAATAATTTTGAACTTTTTTAAAAACGAATTACAATGGCTTTCATTCCTAAAAAAAGAAAAGCAGCCAACGCAAAGGTTGATTCCACCAAACAGTATACTTTAAAAGATGCAGCTGCATTGGTTAAAGATATCAATACTACTAAGTTTGATGCGTCGGTTGATATACATATCCGGTTAGGCGTAGATCCTAAAAAAGCAGACCAGGCTATCCGTGGTACAGTAACCCTGCCACACGGTACCGGTAAAACAAAAAGAGTATTAGTATTATGCGGCCCTGATCAGGAAGCTGCTGCTAAAGGTGCCGGTGCAGACTTTGTTGGTCTTGATGAATTTGTACAAAAAATTGAAGCGGGTTGGACAGATGTTGACGTGATTGTAGCTACTCCGGCAGTGATGCCTAAGATTGGCCGATTAGGTAAAATATTAGGACCTCGAAACCTGATGCCGAACCCAAAAACAGGTACTGTTACTAATGACGTAGCAAGCGCGGTGAATGAAGTAAAAGGCGGTAAGATTGCGTTTAAAGTAGACAAAGCAGGTATCATCCATGCTTCTATCGGCCGCGTATCATTTACCCCTGAAAAACTTACTGAAAACAGCCAGGAATTTATCAACGCTATCATTAAAGCAAAGCCATCTACTTCTAAGGGTACATACCTGAAAGGGTTGACCATGGCAAGCTCTATGAGCCCTGGTATCACTATTGACACAAAAGGTTTTGTTCATTAATACAGGTGATTAATAAACGAATCATCTAAAACTTATTAAAATGACTAAAGAACAAAAAAACGAGGTAATAGGAGAGTTGAAAGAGAAATTTTCTCAATACAACAATTTCTATGTTACCAATACAGAAGCACTTTCTGTAGCCCAAATAAACAAACTGCGCAAGATCTGTTTTAACAAGCAGGTAGAAATGCGTGTAGCTAAAAATACGTTGATCAAAAAGGCTTTAGAGTCTTTAGACAATGACCGCTTTTCTAATGTGTTCGATTCTTTGAATGGGGTTACCGCTTTATTGTTTAGCGATAATGCTAAAGAACCAGCGTTGATCATTTCTGATTTTCGTAAAGATTCAAAAGCAGAACTTCCATCATTAAAAGCCGCTTTTATTGATGGTGATGTATTTGCCGGAGATGATCAACTAAAAGCGTTGACTACTTTAAAAAGTAAGAACGACCTTATTGGTGAGATCATTGGCTTATTGCAGTCTCCAGCCAAGAATGTTATTTCTGGTTTGAATGCAGGAGCTAAACTAGCATCTTTGGTAAAGGCCTTAGAAGAAAGAGCACAGGCATAATTCTAAATTTCCGATTGTAGGTTGTCTGCAGTTGAAAATCTATAAATCTAAAATCCCAAGTCTTCGGGTATAAGTGAAGGCAAATCATAATTATTCCGCCGGAGTCCGGAGCTTGTCAAAGGGCTGTGAAGGCGGTTTTAAAAAGTAAAAACATGGCAGATTTAAAAGCATTTGCGGAGCAGTTAGTAAACTTGTCCGTAAAAGATGTAAACGAGTTAGCAAAAATTTTGAAAGATGAGTACGGCATTGAGCCTGCAGCCGCTGCAGTTTCTGTTGCTGGTCCTGCTGCAAGTGGCGCTCCTGCTGCTGCAGAAGAAAAAACTTCTTTCAACGTTATTTTGAAAGCAGCTGGTCCTAACAAACTAAACGTAGTTAAAATCGTAAAAGATTTGACTGGCTTAGGTTTGAAGGAAGCCAAAGATTTGGTAGATGGCGCTCCAAAACCAATCAAAGAAGGTGTGGACAAAGCTACTGCTGAAGACCTTGTAGCTAAATTAAAAGAAGCTGGTGCTGAAGTAGAAATTGCGTAAGCTTTTCTTCTTTTCAATACATTGGCCCCGAGCGATCGGGGCTTTTTGTTTTTGGTACCGTCAATAGAATTTCTATTGAACTTCAGTGGCGTCGCACTCTTGTGCTGCACTATTCTATTCAACATCTTATGAGACGATTTTAAAAATAATCTCCAAACATTTCAATTCAATCTTTCCCATTCCATGTTGACTTTTGATACCTGCAGCAAACATTCATTGTATTGTTTTAAATTGCCAAATGCCTATCAAAGTTCTTTCAGCATTTATTTTCTGTATTATATCAATTACATTATCGGCACAATTAGGAACTAAAGTAACCGACCCGGTAGAATATGTTAACCCGTTAATGGGTACGGATTCAAAACAGAGTCTTTCCAACGGAAATACATACCCAGCTATTTGTTTGCCCTGGGGTATGAACTTTTGGGTGCCGCAAACCGGTGCTATGGGCAATGGCTGGCAGTATCAATACAGTGCTGATAAGATTCGCGGCTTCAAACAAACGCATCAACCATCTCCGTGGATGAATGATTATGGCCAGTTTTCCATTATGCCGGTTACAGGTCGATTGAAATATAAGCAAGACGAGCGGGCCTCCTGGTTTTCGCACAAAACAGAAATTGCAAAACCATATTACTACAGCGTGTACCTCGCCGATGCCGATGTGACCACCGAAATTACTCCCACCGAAAGAGCCGCCCAGTTTCGATTTACCTATCCTAGATCAGATAGTTCTTTTATAGTGATTGATGCATTTGACAAAGGCTCGTACGTAAAAATTATCCCACAACAAAAAAAGATCATTGGCTATACTACACGATACAGCCGCGGCAACTTGCCCAATTTCAAAAACTACTTTGTTATTTATATAGACAAATCATTTGACGTTTCCTATGCCTGGCACGACAGTACATTATTAAGAGATTCTATTGAAACAACTGCGGCTCATGCAGGTGCCATCATTGGTTTTAAAACTGTGAAAGGAGAACAAATCAATTTGAAAGTAGCTTCTTCCTTTATCTCATTTGAACAGGCAGAAACCAATTTGAAAAGTGAATTAAAAGAAGATGATTTTGAAGTAACCAAGCGGCGTGCAAAACAAACCTGGAATCAAACCCTGAGCAAAGTATTAGTGGAAGGCGGCACGGAAGAACAGATAAAAACATTTTACTCCTGCCTTTATCGAGCCGTGCAGTTTCCACAACGTTTGTATGAGGTGAATGCATCTGGTAAAATGGTTCATTACAGTCCCTACAACGGTAATGTATTGCCGGGTTATATGTTTGGTGGCACTGGTTTTTGGGATACGTTTCGTGCCTTGTATCCCTTTTTAAATCTTGTGTATCCATCCATCAATAAAGAAATGCAGGAAGGCTTGATCAATGATTATAAAGAGGGAGGATTTTTACCGGAGTGGTCCAGCCCCGGCTTTGCTAATATCATGATCGGCAATAATTCTGCTTCTGTAGTTTCTGATGCCTATATCAAAGGGTTACGTGGATACAATATCAACACCTTATATGAAGCAATAATACATGGAGCTAATAATGAGGGGCCGATGGAAGCTGTGGGCCGTAAGGGAGTTGGGTACTACAATTCTTTAGGGTATGTGCCTTACGATGTAAAAATCAATGAAAGTGCAGCACGCACATTGGAGTATGCGTATGATGATTTTACCATTTATCAGTTAGCAAAAGCATTGGGAAAACCTAAAGAAGAAATAGAATTATATAGAAATAGAGCACTTAATTACCGCCACTTATTTGACAGTGAAACAAAGCTTATGCGAGGTAAAAATAAGGATGGTTCTTTTCAATCTCCCTTCAACCCATTCAAGTGGGGCGATGCGTTTACGGAAGGCAATAGTTGGCATTACACCTGGAGTGTTTTTCAGGATATTGAAGGGTTAAAAAAGTTAATGGGTGGCAACGACCAATTTCTAGAAATGCTGGATTCCATTTTCATAATGCCACCGGTTTATGATGAAAGCTATTATGGTGGTGTGATCCATGAAATAAGAGAAATGCAGATCATGAATATGGGCCAATATGCACATGGCAATCAACCCATCCAACACATGATTTACTTATACAACTATGGAGGCCAACCATGGAAAACAGAATACTGGGTGCGGCAGGCAATGCAAAAGCTTTACAAGCCAACGCCTGATGGCTATTGCGGCGATGAGGACAATGGGCAAACATCTGCCTGGTACTTATTTTCTGCTCTTGGGTTTTACCCGGTATGTCCGGGCACGGACCAATATGTTTTTGGCACTCCTTTATTTAAAAAAGCAACCATCACTTTTGATGGGGGAAAAAAATTAGTAATCAATGCTCCTAACAATAGCGACCGCAATAATTATGTACAATCTATAATATGGAATAACAAAGTGTGGGATAAAAATTGGATCAGTCATTTTGATCTATTAAAAGGGGGTACATTGAATTTTAATCTCAATGCAATTCCTAATAAAACCCGCGGCACTACTGCATCCTCTTTTCCGTTTTCTCTTACTACAGAAAATTATTGAAGGGTCAAATAGGGCGCTATTTTAGCAAAAGTGACTTCATCTATTATTGCTATGTTTTTAATATCCGTAAGGGCATTGAACCGGCCATGTTGCGTTCTGTATTCTACTATCACATTCGCTAAATTCCACCGGATATATGGATGCAATTTCAGCTCATCTTTTGTCGCGGTATTAATATTTATTTTCTTGATAGCGGTAGCATCAACCTTCAAATACGGTTTAATAATTTGAAAAGTTGAATCGCTTAATCCATACGTTTCTTTTATTTGATCTACTGAATAAAAGCCACCTAATTTATCTCGGAATGCAGTGATGCGAAAAGCTAATTTACTGCCAATGCCCGGTAGCTCTATGAAAGCGGCTGTGTCAGCACCATTCACATTTACCTCAGAAATAATATGCTCCTTTTTCTCATATTTCGGGCCTGGTGCGTAATTATTTTGAAAATGATTTTCCCGTTGCGGAAGATTAATTTGAATATAATCCTGCACCCTTTCATAAAAGCCGGATGGCAATCCCCATATCTTTTGTACATCTTCTTTCTTGTAAAACTTGCCTCCCTTCGTTCGGTAATTATTAATGGTTTTAATATTCTTGTCACTTAATCCTAATCGTTTCCACTCGTCCAACGAAATGGTATTGGGATCAAATTCAAAAAGTTCGCCTTTTGTGTAGTCGGAATATTTACTGGCAGATTGAGGGTAGCCTCCATCAAAATCGTCATTGCTAAATCGCTTTGGGTTTTTTGCAGCTCTTTCCTGCAAGGTGTCCACTGCACTTACCAAAAGCGTGTGATTAATAATAGAGGTAGGAGATTGTTTTTTCTTGAAAAACTTGGGTAAAAAGATAATGATGACCGCAAGGAGCAAAACTAAGATGATTCCTACCCGTTCTTTTTTGGAAAAAGTGAGGTAGCCTTTTACAAAATTGCCAGCATCCATAATGATTTATCTATTTCCCAAAATAATCAAAAAAATTTTTATGGCCCATTCTTTGTTGACCCAAAAATCTTGCTCGTGTTTATTTATTACTTACTTTTGCAATCCTTTAGTTTTGGCCAAAAAACATTTTGACGTTTCAAATCATTCTTAAATAGTTGATTATCATCGCTTTTATTAGTTTTAATAGAGGCCTGAGATTGGTTTGCAACGTCTGAAACATTAAACCGGTTTTTCGTATATGCCTGCAACGACAACAAATTCAAGGATTAATTTCGGAAAAATTGGAAACATCGCGGACACGCCAGACCTTTTGGCGGTTCAAATTCAATCCTTCAGAGAATTCTTTCAATTAGAGACAACGCCCGACAAAAGAAATAATGAAGGGTTGTTCCGCGTGTTCAAAGAAAATTTTCCTATTACGGATACCCGTAACATCTTCGTGCTAGAATTTTTAGACTACTTCATTGATCCGCCCCGCTACAGCATTGAAGAATGTATGGAGCGTGGATTAACGTATGCGGTGCCTCTTAAGGCTAAGCTTCGTTTAAGTTGTAATGATGAGGAACACGTGGATTTTCAAACCATTGTACAGGATGTTTTCTTAGGAAATATTCCTTATATGACTCCGCGTGGAACCTTCGTGGTAAATGGCGCTGAGCGTGTAGTAGTTTCTCAATTGCACCGGTCACCTGGTGTATTTTTTGGTCAATCCGTTCACCCGAACGGTACAAAAATTTATTCTGCCCGGGTAATTCCTTTTAAAGGTGCCTGGATGGAATTTGCAACGGACATCAATAATGTGATGTATGCCTACATTGACCGTAAGAAAAAATTCCCTGTTACTACCTTACTCCGTTCTATTGGTTTTGAAACTGATAAAGACATTCTGGAATTATTTGGAATGGCAGATGAAGTAAAGGGTGATAAAAAATCGCTTCAAAAATTTGTAGGCCGTCGTTTGGCAGCCCGCGTTTTAAGAAGCTGGGTGGAAGACTTTGTAGATGAAGACACCGGAGAGGTTGTTTCCATTGAGCGCAACGAAGTTATTTTGGAGCGAGATTCTATCTTAGACGAAGAAGCAATTGATACGATTTCTGAAATGGAGATCAAATCTGTGTTTATTCAAAAAGAAGATTTAGGTGGTGACTACGCCATTATTTATAATACATTAAATAAAGATACCTCTAACTCAGAGCTGGAAGCGGTGCAGGTTATTTACCGCCAGCTTCGTGGGGCTGATGCGCCGGACAATGAAACGGCAAGAGGTATTATTGATAAATTATTTTTCTCAGATAAGCGATATGACCTTGGTGAAGTTGGTCGTTATAAGATCAACCGCAAACTAGGTTTGCACTCACCCGTATTGCAAAAAACATTAACGAAGCAGGATATAATTGAAATCATTAAATACCTGGTTCGGTTAACAAATGCAAAAGCGGAGATTGATGATATTGATCACTTAAGCAATCGTAGAGTACGTACGGTGGGAGAGCAGTTGTATGCTCAGTTTGGTGTTGGTCTTGCCCGTATGGCACGTACCATTCGTGAAAGAATGAACGTACGTGACAATGAGGTATTTACACCGGTTGATCTTATTAATGCAAGAACACTTTCTTCGGTTATTAATTCTTTTTTTGGAACCTCACAGTTGTCTCAGTTCTTAGACCAAACCAATCCGTTAAGTGAGATCACGCACAAGCGTCGTATCTCCGCACTCGGACCCGGTGGATTAAGTCGTGAGCGGGCTGGATTTGAAGTTCGTGACGTGCATTATAGCCACTACGGCCGTTTGTGTACTATCGAAACTCCGGAAGGTCCAAACATTGGTTTGATCTCTACCCTTTGCGTACACGCAAAGATTAATGAGATGGGCTTTATTGAAACTCCTTACCGGAAAGTAAAAGATGGTAAAGTGGATATGAAGCAATTGACCTTCTTAAGTGCAGAAGAAGAAGACACAGCAAAGATTGCCCAGGCAAATACTCCATTAGATGATAAAGGAAATTTTGCTGAAGATAAAATTGTAAGCCGTGAAACTGGTGACTTCCCTATTTTGGATAAAGGAGATGTAGAATACATGGATGTAGCACCTAATCAGATTGTTGGTTTGTCTGCTTCCCTGATTCCATTTTTGGAGCATGATGATGCTAACCGTGCCTTGATGGGTTCAAACATGCAACGTCAGGCTGTTCCACTTATTCGCCCTGATGTTCCTATTGTTGGAACTGGTTTGGAAGGTCGTGCTGCCCGTGATGCACGTATCCAGATTCATTCGGAAGGCAATGGTATCGTAGAATTTGTAGATGCCAATGAGATTCATGTTCGCTACAAAAGAAATGATGATCAGAAGTTGGTTTCATTTGAAGAAGACTTGAAAATTTATAGACTTACTAAGTTTATAAAAACCAATCAGGAAACTTCTATTAATCTGAAACCAGCCGTAAAGAAAGGCCAGCATGTAAAAGAGGGCGATTTCTTAACCGAAGGATATGCCACGCAAAATGGTGAGTTGGCTTTGGGTAAAAACCTGAAAGTAGCTTTCATGCCATGGAAAGGGTACAACTTTGAGGATGCAATTGTAATATCTGAAAGGGTTGTAAAAGAAGACTTATTTACTTCTGTTCATATATCAGAATACGAATTGGAAGTGCGTGATACAAACTTGGGTGAAGAAGAATTAACTCCTGATATTCCAAACGTTTCCGAAGAAGCCACTAAAGATTTGGACGAACATGGTATCATTCGCATTGGTGCCCAGATTAAAGAAGGTGACATTTTAATTGGTAAGATCACACCAAAAGGTGAAAGCGATCCTACGCCGGAAGAAAAATTGTTGCGCGCCATCTTTGGTGACAAAGCGGGGGATGCAAAGGATGCTTCATTGAAAGCACCAAATGGTGTAGAAGGTGTTGTTATCGGTACCAAATTATTTCAAAGAGCAAAGAAAGATAAGAACGGTAAAGTTCGTGAGAAAGCAGCTTTGGAGAAATTGGAAAAAATCCACGAAAAGAATGTTGCTGATTTGATGGAAGTGTTGTTGGATAAATTGTTGTCCATGTTAAAAGAACGTCCATCACAAGGGGTGAGCAACAACTTTGGTGAAATGCTAATTGGTAAAGGATCCAAATTCACTCAAAAGAATTTGTCCGGTATTGATTACATGAATGTAAACCCGCTGGGCTGGACAGGTGATGCAAAAATTGACGAGCAGATCAACATTCTTTTGCACAACTACAGCATAAAATACAACGAAGAATTAGGTCGTTATAAAAGAGAGAAATTCAATATATCCATTGGTGATGAGTTACCTGCTGGTGTGTTGAAATTGGCCAAAGTTTACATCGCTGTAAAGCGTAAGTTGAAAGTGGGTGATAAGATGGCGGGCCGACATGGTAACAAAGGAATTGTTGCCAAAATTGTTCGCCAGGAAGATATGCCGTTCCTTGAAGATGGAACTCCGGTGGACGTTGTATTGAATCCACTTGGTGTACCAAGCCGTATGAACCTTGGTCAGATCTATGAAACCGTTCTTGGTTGGGCAGGTGAGAAGTTAGACAGACGTTTTGCAACCCCAATTTTTGACGGTGCTTCTGTAGATGACATTGCGAAGTATATAGATGAAGCAGGCTTACCAACATTTGGCCACACTTATTTATATGATGGTGAAACAGGTGAACGCTTCCATCAGAAAGCAACTGTGGGTATCATTTATATCATTAAACTACACCACATGGTGGATGATAAAATGCACGCACGTTCCATTGGACCATACAGCTTAATTACGCAGCAGCCGCTTGGTGGTAAAGCACAATTTGGTGGTCAGCGTTTTGGAGAAATGGAGGTTTGGGCACTGGAAGCTTATGGTGCTGCCAACATTTTGCAGGAGTTGTTAACCATTAAATCAGATGATATCATTGGTCGTGCAAAAACATATGAAGCGATAGTAAAAGGAGAGAACGTGCCACGGGCCGGTATTCCTGAATCATTCAATGTGTTGGTGCATGAATTAAGAGGATTAGGATTGGATTTAAAATTCCATGATTAAAAAATAAAACATCAATGGTGGAGGGTCATTCTTTCACCATTGATTCTTTTGCTTCTGCTAAAACGGTACATCAGTTACATTAAAAAAAGAAATTAGCTAATATGGCTTTTAATAAAAGAGATAATCGTCCGAGACCTACATTTTCAAAAATTACGATCGGACTTGCCTCACCTGATAGCATTTTAGAAAAAAGCTTTGGTGAAGTATTAAAGCCGGAAACCATCAACTATCGTACATACAAACCAGAGCGTGACGGTTTGTTTTGCGAGCGGATTTTTGGGCCGGTAAAAGATTACGAATGTGCTTGCGGAAAGTACAAGCGTATTCGTTATAAAGGTATTGTGTGCGATCGCTGCGGTGTGGAAGTAACAGAGAAAAAAGTGCGCCGCGAACGTATGGGCCACATTAAGTTGGTAGTTCCGGTTGTGCACATTTGGTACTTCAAATCACTACCAAATAAAATTGGTTATTTATTAGGTGTAAGTTCTAAAAAGCTTGAGTCTATTGTTTACTACGAGCGTTTTGTAGTGATTCAATCCGGTATCCGAGCAGATAAAGGACAGAACCATGGTGATTTGTTGACAGAAGAAGAATATTTAGATATTCTGGATACACTTCCTAAAGACAACCAGTACCTGCCGGATGAAGATCCAAACAAATTCATTGCGAAAATGGGCGCTGAAGCAGTAAGCGATATGCTTGCCCGTTTGGATTTGGATCAATTGTCATTTGACCTGCGCAATGCAGCCGCTACTGAAACTTCACAGCAACGTAAGGCTGATGCATTAAAGCGTTTGTCCGTAGTGGAGTCTTTCCGTGATGCCAACCTCCGGATTACCAATCGCCCTGAGTGGATGGTAATGCAATACATACCCGTAATTCCACCCGAATTGCGTCCGTTAGTTCCACTGGATGGAGGTCGTTTTGCGTCTTCCGACTTAAATGATCTTTACCGCAGGGTAATTATTCGTAACAACCGATTAAAGCGATTGTTAGAGATCAAAGCTCCAGAGGTGATTTTAAGGAATGAAAAGAGAATGTTGCAGGAAGCGGTAGATAGCTTGTTTGATAACAGCCGTAAATCTAATGCTGTAAAAGCAGAAGGTGGACGTGCATTGAAATCATTGTCCGATGTATTGAAAGGAAAGCAAGGCCGTTTCCGTCAGAACTTATTAGGTAAGC
>JBDSBL010000026.1:0-2865 GCA_039921625.1 Chitinophagaceae bacterium | reverse complement strand
TGAAGTACCGGGAGTACCTACGGAAATATTAACCCCCAAAAATACCTGGAGCGATAAAGGAGCCTACGATGAGAAAGCGAAATACTTAGCCAACTTGTTTGTTACTAATTTTGAAAAGTACGCGGCTGGAGTATCTGATGAAATAAAAAACGCTGGTCCAAAAGTGAAATAATAAACGACAGATAATAGTTTTTAAACTCTGGCACTTGCCAGAGTTTTTTATTTTTAATTAACGGATTTGTATTTAATCTTTTATAATTTTTAGGGTCTATTGTTCGTTTCATTCTTTTAATATGATGAACCCTACCTTATTACTTTTTTTGCTCTTCTTTTCAATAAATAATTTTGGATTAACCCTGCCGGATGCCAAGGTCTATTTTGCAGAAAAACAAATAGATCGGGTATTGCCGCATTCCGTAAAAGAAAAGGAAGATATAATACCGTGGTCAGCGGAACGGCGTTTAAACTGGGAAGATTTTTTATCTCCCCCACAACGGAACACAGATGCCGTTGCTTCTACAAGTACCTCTCTAGGATTGGCCTACCAGGTCAAAAATTACAAGCTTAATTACCAGATAACCTGCAATTTTTCAAAATCAAAATCCTGGGGCGCAAAGAAAACTCCTTACATCCTTGCCCATGAGCAAGGCCACTTTGATATCACTGAGTTGTATGCCCGCAAGTTGCATAAGGCTTTGTTGGAATATAAATTCAATAGAAACACTTTTAAAAGTGACCTCGATACCATTTATCAAACACTTGCCAAACAAAAAGAAGCATTCCAAAATGGGTACGATGAGGAAACAGACCATAGCCGTAAAAAGGCAATACAAATGCAATGGCTGGTGACTATAAGAACTTTGCTCGAAGAAACTAAGGAATACAGCGCCTATCCATAATGAACCTCATTCATAGTTTTTTTTCTAAATAGCATTGGAGTGTAATCAATACATTTGTTTGCACATAATTGGCGCTATGAAAAAGTACACGGATAAATTATATTTTCTTGCTGCATTTCTTTTTGCCATTGCGGGCACCATTAGTTTTATTAATAGTGATTATTTTAAAGGAGGTCTTTCCATTGCTGCTTTTATTGTTATGTTTTTAGCAGGCTTTAACCATCGCAAGAATAATAAAGTGTAAGATTTAAAGGCTGATTACTTTCCCCTCAATAATTTCTTTTGCTTTCTCTTTAATATAAGTAATCCTCAATGAAGGAACTTTTATAGGCATGGTTGAGATTTGTTGTGCATACTGCATTACAGCAACTGTGTCCTTTAATTTCCATTTAAGTAGCATTACCTGGTATAAAGGTATAAAGCGATTAGGTATATTAAAGTGCACATTTTGATAGAAGATTATAGCATTTTTAAATTCACCTTTATTGTTATAAACATCTCCAATAAGCAGGTTACGTTCATACTGATCCATATTTCCCTTCTTACTGTTAAGCAAATAAATTGCCGAATCAGCCAATTGCTCATTCACAAGAAATTGTGCATAGTCTTTCAGAAAATAAGGATTTTGCTGTAACTCTTCGTACGACTTTTTATAAAGTTGCTGTTTCGTCTGTATTTCAACAATTGGAATTGTCTGTGCTTCCTCCCATACCTGTTTTGCCAGATCAATAGAATTCAGTTTGGTTACCAATAAAATTGTAGCAATCACTGCTGATAAAATTGGTACTGACACTAATTTTTTAGAGCCAATACAAAGTATAAGCAGATGATTAAACCCAAGTAATGAAACAATCCACCAACTATGCAACGGATAGGAAACGAATGAAAAAAATAAAATAACCAGGTTGCTTACAGTTGCACTTCTTCTTAGCATGATAGTGCTTCTTAATCAGTATATATTCAAAGCCAGAATGAAGGTCAAAAGAAGCAAAGCCATAATCCCAAATTCAACACCAAAATGCAGCCATTCGTTAAAAGCATAAGAAGGCGAATCAGCGAGCCAGTGGAATTTGCTCCATTGTTGGTGTACTTGAAAATAACGCGATTACCAGTCCGCATAGTGAATTCTGAAATTGTTCCAACCAACTCCAAACCATCCAATATCCTGCATGTTAGCCAGAATGATAAACCAGATAAAAAGCCTGCCCAACGTTGAATGGAAATTGATTAGAAAAAAGAAAACGAGAACAGGTATTAGTAATAACAGAAACTTTTTTACTCTGACTTTTTGCAGCCATTGTCTTTGGGCCGTGCACACGTAAATGATTGAAATAGCAAAAAAGGCGGTGCGGCTTTTTAAAGCAAGAGCAACGCTCAAAAAAACAGCGGTTAAAACAATCGCAACATATTCTGAATTTCTATACTTTGCCAGGTAGAGCAGATAAGGAAAAAGGCCTGCTAACAGGCAAGCCTTTAAAGTGATCAACGATAGCTCATAAGTCATTTATTGAATTCTGCCTTTAGCCAAACGAAATAATTTTTTAAGAGTGGTTGGTTTTTTTCAGCTTCGGAAAGCAACTGAAAAAGGTAGGGAACTTTTTCAGGGGCTGCCTGGATACCAGAACCTTTTTTTATCACCCCATACTTCAATTTAATACTATCGCCTTCTTCAACAGGTATAAACGGTTTATCGCCCAGAAATGGAACAGTTACGTTGAGGCGGTAATAGTTATAATTTGGCTGCAGATCTATCGTAGTAGGATAATAACCAAAATATGTTTTTATTATTTTAATGGTACCTGTAGCTTTTAAAAAAGAAATACTTAATTTAAAATGACCAGTGGTATCAGCAAGGGTTCCCCATCCATTTCCAAAAACTACAGTAGCTGTTCCAACCGGGCGCCCATCCGTACCCTTTAACCAGCCTTCTACATATATACTGTCAGTTGATCCTTTTGTTTCGGCA
>JBDSBL010000025.1:0-5014 GCA_039921625.1 Chitinophagaceae bacterium | reverse complement strand
TTATTATTATAGCTCCTTTAGTTGGTATGTTTCTCGCATTCATTATTTCACTCTGGTTTATTTTTTCTTTTCGAAAAGGATTTTGGCCCCGGGCGGTTTCTGTATTGATCATTATAGGTGTTGCCGTTTTCCTTTATTTCCACCTCGAAAGAGATCCTGCCAAAATCAAATCGCATTATGATACCTACTTTCTGAAAGTGGTTTTTTACTCGCACAACTTTAAGTGGATCCTGCTCTGCTTTATACTTACGGTTATGGCCATTTTTACTTTTTGGCTAAGTTCCCTCAATGCAGCCAAAGCACATGTGTGGTTTAAACGGCTGCAATTACTTTCTTCTGCAGCTTTCAGCATAGGCCATGGTGGCAACGATGCGCAAAAAGTAATGGGTATTATTATGGCCGCATTAATAGCTCATGATCCAAACCGGTATCATTTAGACCATATGGAATTTTGGATTCCGCTTGCTTGTTATTCTGCCATTGCATTAGGCACTATGAGTGGCGGCTGGAAGATCATTAAAACTATGGGAACCCGCATTACCAAAGTAACTCCCTTTGAAGGTGTGGCTGCAGAAACTGCAGGTGCCGTTACTTTATTTGTAACGGAAGCTTTAAAAATTCCGGTAAGCACCACGCATACTATTACTGGAGCTATCATAGGGGTAGGTGCCACCAAACGCTTGTCTGCCGTGCGGTGGGGCGTTACTATCAACCTTCTTTGGGCCTGGGTACTTACCATTCCTATCAGTGGTTTGCTGGCCTGTGGTGTTTATTACTTAGTCCATTTCTTTTTATAATACTTCCTTTAATTTTCCGATTTTTGCTGCCTAACAATTCTGTAAATGGCAAAAATTTTAGTAACGGGCGGATGCGGCTATATTGGTTCTCACACCTTAGTTGATTTAATTGAAAATGGGTATGAGGTTATCTGTGTGGACAATAATGTTCGCTCAAACCCAAACATATTAGAAGGTGTAAAAAAGATAACCGGCAAAGCAGTCAAAAACTATAAAGTGGACCTCTGCAACTTTGATGAAACCTTCGCCATTTTTCAGGAGAACGAAGACATAGAAGGCATCATTCATTTTGCTGCTTTTAAAGCCGTAGGTGAATCAGTAGAAAAGCCACTTATGTATTTTGAAAACAACCTCTACTCCCTGATCAATTTATTAAAATGCGTACAGGAATTTAATACACCCTGGTTTGTATTTTCCTCTTCCTGCACCGTATATGGCGAGCCGGATAATGTAATAGTAACTGAAGAAACGCCACAGAAACCTGCTGAGTCGGCCTACGGCATGACAAAGCAAATGGGAGAGCAAATTGTACAGGAAATGGCGAGAACAACTAATACGAAAGCCATCCTATTGCGTTACTTCAACCCGGTGGGAGCGCATCCTTCTATATTAATAGGAGAAATGCCAATCGGCAGGCCACAAAACCTGGTTCCTGCCATCACGCAAACGGCTATTGGCAAGCTGCCAAAGCTTACTGTTTATGGAGATGATTATCCTACAAGAGACGGTAGCAATGTGCGGGATTACATTCATGTATCTGACATTGCTCATGCCCATACGCTTGCTATCCAATACCTGGAGCAGGGAAAAAATAAGGAAAAGTGCGAAGTGTTTAATTTAGGTACCGGCAATGGCGTGACCGTGCTGGAAGCTATTAAAGCGTTTGAAAAAGTAAGCGGTCAAAAACTGAATTATGAAATTGGTCCCCGCCGCCCGGGAGATATTGTAGCCATATATGCCAATAATGATAAAGCAAAAGGGCTTCTTGGCTGGAATCCAAAATATACCCTCGATGATATGATGGACACTGCCTGGAAGTGGGAGCAAAAATTAAAATTAGATGAGGAATTATTTGCATCTGCAAAATCAGCATTAAATTAAAAAGGTGTTACTTTCTTAATATTTATTATGCTTAAAGAAATTGTATCTACTGGAAAAAAAGATACCCGCAGCGGATTTGGGGATGGGATATTGGAATTAGGCGGTAAAAATAAAAGGGTGGTAGCACTCACCGCTGATTTGGCCGGCTCTTTAAAACTGCATCCATTCATAAAGGAATTTCCAGAACGTTTTATTCAATGCGGCATTGCAGAAGCTAATATGATGGGGATTGCCGCCGGGCTCACTATTGGTGGTCACATTCCTTACACGGCCACCTTTGCCAATTTTTCCACCGGCCGTGTGTATGACCAGATCCGCCAAAGCATTGCCTACAGCAATAAAAATGTAAAAATATGTGCCTCACACGCCGGCCTTACTTTGGGTGAGGATGGTGCCACGCATCAGATTTTAGAAGATATTGGAATGATGAAAATGCTACCGGGCATGACAGTAATTGTGCCTTGTGATTATAGTCAAACCAAAGCGGCAACTCTTGCCATTGCAGATTATGTGGGACCGGTTTACCTCAGATTTGGCCGCCCAAGCTGGCCTATGTTTACTAAAGAAGCCGATTTTGTGATAGGGAAAGCCCAGTTTTTTTCAGAAGGTACGGACGTCAGCATTTTTGCCTGCGGCCATATGGTGTGGAATGCAATACAAGCCGGGATAGCTTTAGAGGAAAAAGGATTAAGTGTAGAAGTCATTAATATACATACCATCAAACCGCTTGATGAAGAGGCGGTACTTACTTCTATCCGTAAAACAAAATGCGCTGTGACGGTAGAAGAGCACAACATTATTGGCGGCCTTGGTGATGCAATTGGTCAAGTAGCCGGAAAACATTTTCCAATACCTATTGAGTACGTGGGCACCAAAGATACTTTTGGAGAAAGTGGCCCACCTGAAGAGTTGCTCAAAAAATACGGGCTCGATATACCGGATATTGTAGCAGCTGCACAAAAAGTACTTGCTCGCAAAAACGCATAAGATAATTTTTCATAATGCCAGAATAATGTAAGGCTCAGTCACGCCATCTATCATTCAGATATAAAAAATTGAAAACTAATTTAAAACGGCTGAAGTAATTCTAAGGAATACATATCATCCATGTTACCCAAAATGTTTGCTTCAAAAAATTATCTTTACCCATAAACTTTAAAAATCCAATCCAAATAAAAGACGGCTATGGCATTAACAGCTCAGGAAGATGCGGATCTCCTCATTCAATTTAAAAACCCATCCACAAAAGAATCAGCTTATACAGCTATTATTAAAAAATACCAGGAACGGCTCTACTGGCATGTGCGTAGAATGGTGGTGGACCATGAGGATGCAAACGATGTGTTGCAAAATGTATTTATCCGGGTATGGAACGGACTTGAAAATTTTCGGGAAGATGCTCAGCTCTACACCTGGCTTTACCGCATTGCCACCAATGAAAGTTTGACTTTTATAGAAGGACAAAAGAAACGGGCTTCCGTGAGCCTCAGCGATGTGGAAAGCGGTCTTAGCAATAAAATAAAGGCAGACAAACATTTTGATGCCAACAAACTGGAATGGAAACTGCAATTAGCGATTCAAGGTTTGCCTGAAAAGCAGCGACTCGTATTTAGCCTCCGCTATTATGATGAGATGCCTTATGAACAAATGAGTAAGGTATTAGAAACAAGCGAAGGAGCTCTAAAGGCCAGCTATCATCATGCAGTAAAGAAAGTAGAAGATTTTATCCTGAACCATTAAACTATCTTCTTCATTTTACGTCTTAAACCCTGAAAATGAATAGTAAAAATGCCATACAGGATGAATTGAAGCAACTAGGCAGCACCTTGGATCGTGAACACGCAATGCCCGTTTTTAATTTACCCGAAAACTATTTTGAAAACTTCGCTGCATCTGTAATGGCAAGAATTAAACGTGAAGAAGCAATGAATGCACAGGATGAATTAAAGGCCCTGTCTTCCACTTTATCGGCTATTCCCCGCAAAATGCCTTTCAGTGTGCCGGAAGGTTATTTTAATAACCTCACCAATGAATTGCCCACACTGGTAACCGATGATCCAATACCTATGGAGCTGAAAACAATCAGCAGAAAAGTGCCTTATGAAGTACCTGCCGGTTATTTTGAAAACCTTCCAGCACAACTGTTGGAAAAGGTTTCTAAACCTAAGACAAAAATAATTTCGCTCAGTAATCATCGTTTCCGAAACCTGGCTGCAGCAGCCATTGTAACGGGTATCATGGCCATTTCAGGTATCTATTATTTTGCTAATAATTCCGGAAAATCCATAGACCCGGCAAACCAGCCCAACGCTTGGGTGGCAGCTAAGTTGAAAAATGTAAGCAACCAGGAGCTTGAAGATTTTATTCAAAACACAGGATCTACCTTATACAAAAAAGATGTAGCTAAAACTTCGGTAACCACCCAGGAAGTGAGAAGATTGCTGAACGATGTTCCGGACAAAGAATTGGATGCTTTTTTACAAGCCATTCCATCCGATGATCTATCCATGATCAATTAAATAACCCCTACCCGGTGTAAAAACGGGTACTAAATTTACCTTGATGAAAAAAATTTTATACATTCTTAGTTTTTTTATGTGCCTTACCTACAGCTCATTTGCACAAGACGATGATGGCGGAAAAATATCTGCCCGCATGCGGGAATACCTGCAAAAGCGACTTGATCTTTCTAAAAGTGAAGTAGACCGGTTTGGCCCTGTCTTTCTCAATTATTTTAATGAGTTGAGAAAAACAAATCAGGATTTTAAAGGTGACCGACTGGTGTTGCAACAAAAAGTAGTTGATTTAAAACTGCGGTACCGCGATCAATTTAAAAATATAATGGGTGATAAGAAAAGCAATGATGTTTTTCAATACGAACACGATTTTGTAGATGAAGTAAAACGCTTGCGGCAGGAACGAATTCAAAATAAAAACGACGACAGACCAATTAAAAGAATAAAAGGCCAGTTGCAGTAGAACACATTTTCAATTATCTTTGAACTTGGTGTTTTTCATAGGTTAGCAACGGCCAGCTCTTTTTAGAGCCGGCCTTTTTTTTGCAACCAACTGAAGCAATTACCCTGCTTATCACAAATAAAGCAAGCTCCATTTCT
>JBDSBL010000024.1:0-16508 GCA_039921625.1 Chitinophagaceae bacterium | reverse complement strand
GGTTACCCAAAAAATCAATATTGTTTTTCTTCCATTCTTTTTTGGGTATTTTCTGACCCAGCATTGTTTCTCTTTCTTGCTTTAGCAGTTGACTCCTTGCTTTAAAATCATCTGTTGCCAGGTGGTGAAGGTCAGCGTCGCATAGTATTTTTTCTACCAATGTCACGGGTGATTGCGGCATTTTAGTCGCGGCTATGGCAGATCCTACTCTTTGTATCACGGTTTCATCCACACTATTTTGAGTAAGAAAAGTAGTAGCATGTTTGGTGCTTTCTGCTTCATGGCCATTGGCCTCACCTATGGAATATCCTGTATCATGAAACCACGCGGCCAGCAATAATATAAGGCGGTCCTCATCATTAAGATGAAAGAATTCTGCCATCTTACTACTTGCTTCTACCACCTCTTCGGTGTGCTCCATATTATGAAAAACAAACTCAGGTTTTATTTGATGTTTAAAAAGCCCGGTAACATAATTTCGTGCAGCAGACAGTATCTTTTCATTCGTTTCCGTCATAGATGGTTCGTAGTTTGTTTAGTAAATTTATCTAAATGATAAGAATATTCGTGTTTCAAAACAAATGCCTCCTTTTAAAAGTTTTGTTTGTGGTGCTTATTGCCACGCAAATGTCGTGTAAGGAGCACACTTATCCTTCTCCTCCGGGCTACAATATGGAAAAGCCGGTTCGTATGGCTTTGGGCAAATCGCTTATGGAGATTTCCGGTATTACCTTTTACAAAGACATCAATAATACCCTGCTGGCAATATCTGATAGTAAAGAAAAAATATTTCAAATAAATGTAAGTAGCAAAAAGATAAAGGACAAGGCAGAAAAATTTGCCGGCCCGCATGATTTTGAAGACATAGTTCGCATAGATACTACCATTTTTGTTTTAGTGAGTAATGGCACCATCATGGCAGTTCCCCTAGATCTTTATCATGATGTAACTGATAGCAGCCGTACGGTGGTTTACCCTTTCTGGTCAACAGGTAAAAATGATTTTGAAACTTTGTATTACGATCCGACTGTTGATGGATTGATCATGCTGTGCAAAAGCTGCGAGGATGAAAAGGGACAGAAAGTGCGAACTGCTTACCGGTTTGATCTTACCAAAAGAGCATTTGATTCCAGTGCCTTTTATACCATCAGCACAGATAGTGTTCGTTTATCAATGAAGGATGATGCCATTGACTTTAAACCTTCTGCCGCCGCCATACATCCTATTACTAAGGAATTGTATATTCTTTCTTCCGCCAGCCAGCTTTTAGTGATTGCTGATACCCGTGGCCATGTAAAAGGAACGTATCATTTAAAACCAAAATATAATCCGCAAGCAGAAGGCATTGCTTTTTCTCCAGATGGTACTATGTTTATATCCAATGAAGGCAAGTTTAAACAACCCACCCTACAAATATTTCCGTACAAAATAAAAACTGACCAAAAGAAAACTAAATAGTTATGATCAAACGATGCTTATTAGTAGTATGCACCCTCCTTTCTATAGGTTGCATGGCCCAAACAGATAGTATCATTTCCCGAATCTTTTTGATTGGAGATGCAGGTGAATTATACGACAATGGGAAACACCATGTCATTGATTGGCTTGCCAAAAATGTAGACTTCAACGACTCTTCAAATACAGTCGTTTTTCTGGGTGATAATATTTACCCTTATGGTATGCCTATGAAAAGTAATAGTGCAGAATACCTACAGGCTAAAGCAATAATAGATTATCAGATAAATCTGACTAAAGATAAAAAAGCAAAAAGCTTTTTTATACCAGGAAACCATGATTGGATGAATGGAAAACTTGGTGGTTGGCAACAGGTTTTAAATGAAACTAATTACATCAACTCCCTGGAAGAGAATAATATAAAAGCGTTTCCTACCGATGGCTGTCCCGGCCCTGAGGTGTACGATCTGAATGATAAGGTGGTGTTGGTAATGATGGACAGTCAGTGGTTTATGCATATACATGAAAAGCCAGGTCCAGGGTCAAACTGCACGGCTAAAACACTGGATGAATTTGTAATTGAATTGAAAGAAATAGCGGCTACTCACCCTAAGCAATTACTGGTAATGGCCATGCATCATCCCATCAACTCATTTGGTGTGCATGGTGGAAAGAATTTCAAATTAAAAGAATACATATTTCCGTTAACGGCATTGAACCCTTATCTATATATTCCATTGCCGATAGGTTTTATATATCCACTTGTCCGTTCTTTTTTCGGTAATCTTCAGGATATCAATCATCCACTATACCGCAATATGTCGTTGGCAGTACAAGAAGCCCTTTCTTCCCATCCAAATCATATAGCGGTAGCAGGTCATGATCATAGTCTGCAGTTTATAATGGAAGATACCCTTGCATATATAGTAAGTGGATCGGGTAGTAACTTAAGTAAAGTAAAAGATGGCACCTATCGGCCCGACACAGGGCAAAGCCGCATAAAAGATGATGCAGCGAAAAAAACGATTTTAGGCATCAAAACTCCAAAGCTTATATACAGCGACCTGAATTATGGATTTGCCACATTAGAGGTGCGTAAAAGCGGGCAAGTGGAAACTAAGTTCTATGATATTTATAGCAAAGGGTTAGATGATCCAAAGTTTTCGCAGCAATTAAAAAGTATTGATACATTACCTACCATTATACCCAACGACAGCATTCCCATTTTACCAGATTCCTTTACCGTAGCAGGCAACAGTACCTTGTATGGCGGAAGTATTCAGGACAAATTGATGGGCAAGAATTATCGAAAGGAATGGACAACTCCCGTGACAGCTAAAGTGCTGGATATTGGTAAAGAAATGGGTGGACTCACACCTGAAAAGCAAGGTGGTGGCAAACAAACTATTTCGCTACGCCTGTTGGATAAAAGCGGAAAAGAATGGGCTCTTCGGTCTATTAAAAAATATCCGGATGCCGCCATCCCGGAAGACCTGCGAAGTCCATTTGTAGCGGACGTAGTACGAGATGGAGTATCTGCTTCTTATCCTTTTGCTTCTCTGTCTGTGTTTCCTATAGCCAATGCTGCGGGTGTGCCAACCATAAGAAGAAAATTATTTTATGTTCCAGATGATCCCCGGCTCGGTCGCTTTCGGCAGATCTATAAAAAGGACAGTAGCCGCCTTGCCGTACTGGAAGAAAGAGAACCAATCGGGGTTAAAAATGCTATTAATACAGATAAGCTAGTACTTAAATTGGCAAAAGATAATGATGACCATGTGGATCAACGAGAGGTATTAAAGGCAAGGTTAGTTGATATGTTTATAATGGACTTTGATCGCCACGAAGACCAATGGCAATGGGCGCCAAGGGATACAGGAAAAGGGAAAATATATTATCCAATACCTCGTGACCACGATCAGGCATTTTTTGTAAACCAAGGCATACTTCCCAATTTTGCCCGGAAGCCATGGTTTGTACCTGAGCTGCAAGGCTTTCAGGCAAAGACCTTTAATATAAAAACCTTTAACCGGCCTGCGAGAAATTTTGATCGGTTTTTTCTTACAGAATTAGGCAAGGACCAATGGAAGCGGCAGATCGATACCTTCTTGTTGGCTATGACGGACTCTGTCATTGATCTGGCCATTCAACAACAGCCAAGGGAAATAATTGGATTTCACGGAGATAAAATAAAAAATACACTTAAGAAAAGACGTGCCTATTTTGAAAAGGATATGTTGGATTATTACCAATTCATATCTAAAGAAGTAAATGTGGTGGGCACCAATAAAAAAGAATTCTTTTCTATCAACAAAATGGACGGGGGAAAAGTGCAGGTGACTATTAATAAAATCACCAACGAAGGCCACATTAGTTCCCTTATTTATGATCGCACCTTTGACCCCGAAGAAACAAAAGAGATCCGACTTTATGGCTTGGATGCTAATGATAGTTTTGTGGTAACAGGCGGCAGCACGCCAATAAAATTGCGCATCATTGGGGGTTCTGGTGATGATCATTTTATAAATGATGGAAGTTCCAGCAAGGTAATGGTGTACGATGTAAATTTTGAAAATAACGTATTTGGTGGCACTGGAAGCAGCTTTACCAAACGGTTGTCCAATGATCCGCAAGTAAATATGTATAACCGGCTTTACTACAAATACAGTTATATAAAACCAAGTATTTCTGCTGCTTATAACATAGATGATGGTCTTTATTTAGGAGCCTATTTAGAGTTGCTGACACAAGGGTTTCGCAAAGAACCTTACCATATGAGGCACCAGATTATTGCAAACCGTTCCGTGCTTACTTCGTCTTATCATTTTCGCTATGAGGGTGATTTTATAAAAGTATTTGCTAATACAGATCTATTGTTTCGAGGCGATGTACGGGCCCCCATTAATGTCACTAATTTCTTCGGTATTGGAAACAATACGCAGTACAACAGGAATAACCCTAAAGGCATGCAGTACTATAGGGCACGCTACGATATTGTAAACGCAAGTTTGCTTTTAAGCCGGCAAATGCAATCATGGATGAAGTTGCAATATGGCCTTGCCTTTCAATATTTTAATTTAAATGAAAATGAAAACGGCGGAAAGTTTTTGACAAATACTGCGCTGAGCGGATTGAATCCACAAAACTTATACAATGGAAAAATGTATGCTGGTGGAGAGATGGGAGTTGCTATTTCAAATAAGAATAATGCCTTTATACCGACACGGGGTACTGTAATGAATGCTCGTATCAGGCCATTATTAGGGCTTAATAAATACAGCAAAAACACAGCTATCTTGGATGCTGACATTCGCATCTTTGCTTCCCGCAAAACAAAAGGGAAGTTAGTATTTGCAGAAAGATTTGGCGGTGGCCACAACCTGGGTAAATATGAATTTCAACAGGCACAATACCTAAGTGGTACAGATAATTTAAGAGGTTTCCGTAAAGATAGATTTGCCGGAAGATCAATGATCTATAACAACCTGGAAGTACGGTTTAAAGTA
Source organism: Chitinophagaceae bacterium (assembly GCA_039921625.1). Taxonomy (GTDB): domain Bacteria; phylum Bacteroidota; class Bacteroidia; order Chitinophagales; family Chitinophagaceae; genus Flavisolibacter. The sequence goes on along the minus strand of JBDSBL010000024.1, from coordinate 11,547 downwards.
GCTGATTTCAACACATATCTCTTCCCGGGTTCGCTAGGTTTGTTTGTGTTTAATGATGTAGGCCGCGTGTGGGCTGATAATGAAAGTAGCCGGCGTTGGCACACCGGTTATGGAGGTGGCATCTGGTTGGCACCAATCAAGCGCTTTGTTATCACAGCTGCACTCACGCATTCCAAAGAGGAAAAGTTATTGCCTTTGATAACTTTTGGTTTCCAATTTTAGAAAAAAAGTAAGACATAAAAAAAGCAGTGTTCCATCTTTTAAAAAAGATAGTTCACTGCTTTTTTTGTAAATAAAATTGGTCTATAAAGGAAGGTTGGTGCGAAACCGTAAGTTGATAAGTCCCGCTTCTTTTGACTTACCATAGCTAACAGAAACCATTAATTTTTCAAATGGAACAATTAAAAAACCACCACCATATGCAGAATGCCACTGGTTGGAATTTTCACCTGGTTGCCACACTCTACCCTGATCATAAAAGGTAAGCAGGCCAAATCTTCCATTAAATAAAAAACTTTTAACCGGAGTTACCCATTGCAATTCATTGATGTTGTAAAATGCAGTTTTGCCATAAAAGCGTTCGCGCCGATAGCCCCGTAGCGTAAGTCCTCCGCCTATATTTGGTAATTGATAAAAAGCAGGTTTGCCACTCACAGTAGTAGCCCCGGTAGTAATAGCTAAAATAAATTTTGACAGAGGAAAATACATATTTAAGGTACCATCAAGAGAACCAATGGAACGGTCAGAAACTTTTAAATTTTTAGCATAGGCAGCAGTTCCAAAAAAGGATACTCCCCGGCTTGGAACCAGCATTTCATTTGTTTTTTGCAATGTATAAGTCACTTGACCACCACCATAATATGAGGTTTTAAATAATTGCGGATCACCGGCAAAATTTAAAGCAACAAATCGATTTTTATCGTTTATGATAGCTACCGTTTGAAAAGTAGTAGCAAAACCAATTTTTTGAAATTGACCTAACTTATGCTCTAAGCCAATGCTTGCAAAACCTTCCCGGGTGCGCATTCTATAGAAATCCACGTCCTTTTTAGCCATTATAGTTTCATTGCCTATGCCATAAAAATTGGTCCAACTTACGGCATCATATGATGCATTAAGTGCCAGGTTCCATTTTCCTATAAATTGGTTTACCACACCTTTATAAATAACTCCTATAGCGTTTTGGGAAAGAGAATAATGAAGGGCAATGTTTTGCTTAGATCGGAATGGCTCATTGCGCCAGCGATGTGTTTTAGTACCATACCCTAAGCCTACATAAAAGCGATCTTCGTTGCTGTAAAAAACCATGGGACTGATGCCGCTTTTATCGTAAGTAAAGCCATCATAAACATATTTATGAATGTTGGAATCAGTTGATAAATGAAGCTTAGCATTACGCTTTATTAAAAAATCATTAGCAGCATCATCATAGATCTGTATTTTTTTCTTGTTGGCTGTTACAGAATTAATTTCAAAACTATCTCGTGCCTCTCCACCAATCATCCGAACTGTAATATTATTATCCGCACTACCTATTACGTTAAAAACATCATTGCCTTCAATCCCGTACAACCTTATTTCCTTAGTATCGGCCGCAGTAAAAATTCTTGTGTAAAAAGGTGTTGCATCTTTGCTAACAGTTCCTTTTTTGGAAAAAATAGAAACGGAAGTTTCCGAATCATTCAACCTGTTAATTACAAATACCTCATTGCCTGCAGTGCCTGGAATATCTACCTCTTTTGCAAGAAAATGATAGTACGTATTGGCATAAGCAACAAGGTCGTTTCGGTGTGCTTTTAAGTTGCTTATAATAGTGGGTCCTGAAAGTGAAAATAGCTCCGGCGGTAATTTATTTACTGATGCTTCTATTACATCATCTGTCAGCAGTTTTTGCAAGTCTTGTGCTATGGCAAGCCATTGAGGCCAGGTAGTTTCATTGGTCATCCTCCTATCAAGGTTGCGTGCTGGAAAATTAAACAGGTTTACATCTTTTATTTTTTTATCAAAAGATTGAAGGTTTCCTAAGTTGCCTGCGGCCAACCCAACCTTCACCAGCAATCCATCAAACTTTGTATAGGTTTGATCCCGGTCGCGTGGTATTGGTTTGTAAATAATTTTATCTCCTTTATCAAACTCCGCCCATCTCCATTGGTCTTCGTGGCGGCCCCAGTCGCCAATAAACAAATCGAAAAGGCGTGCCCGTACAAAGTCAAGTTGATCTACTTCACTATTTGATTTTTCTAATAAATTCTGAAGCAATTTTTCAGTACTGATAATGTTTTTTGAGTTGCCGAAATTGGAAGCTGTTTCCCAATTTTCATCCGGTCTTTTTTCGAAAAGGTAAAGGTTGTCTCCAAATTCATTATTGAATGTATCAAGAGCAGATTGCTTTGGTACAAAAACAATTCGGGGAGTAGTATGAAATATTTTAGCTTTTTCCGCCAATAGTGGAATAGTAAGAGCCGCATAAGGGTGGGCCGTGGAAACCTGATCATCAACGAGCCGCTCCACAAAAGTGTTTAGAAAGATATCCGGTACAGCCCCGCCATAGGTTTTATCTATGCTGCGCAATACATACTCCCGCTTTTTATCATCATGCAAGCGAAGCGTTTTGCTCTGCCGTCCTCCACCTGATGCGTAGGGCGTAAGCCCTCCATTAGCGGTGTCTAAATAAAATAATGAAACCTTCACCGGGGTAATCCATTCCTTTCGATAATGCTTGCCCCATAGCCATTGGTGCAGCGCAGACCTTCCGTATTGACTGCCTGCTACAATAGTTGTATCCCTCTTTTTAGAAACACCTACAACCTCTTTTTTTTGCTGCGCAAAAATGGGGTGCATAATGAATAACGTGCAGGAAATTATAAGGACCGGGAGGCTTAGTTTTTTATTTAAATAATACACCTACTAACTATTTGCTGTGCATATTAGGCAATAAAAATCTTGCCACCACCTTTGTTCTTAAAATCTTAAAGGCAGGGTTCTATTTGTCCAGTAATTGAGTAGAAGTTACTTTGGATAATTCCACCTTAGGTGTGGGTTCATTATTAGCTAGATTCACCTCCACCCGCAATGCTTTTAAGCCGCTGATGCCTTGTGTATCTTCAAGCTCCAGTTGCTCTACATTATCAAGCAGCAAATGCTCGGATTGTAAAAAGGAAATGTATTCCATGTACTCATTAAATTCTTTTTGCTGCGAGTAAACAACTGCTATTCTACCTGGTTGTGTGAGGCGTTCATCACTATCTTTCAAGTGCACTTTATCTATTCTTTTCTTTACAATCTCATACCGGATATTGTAAGCACCATCCACATCAAACTTCCTTTCTTTTCTTCTAAAGCTTATGGAAAGCGGAATAGAATGTGCCAGTATCAATTGGGTAGTTTGCAGCGGCAGAGACAAACTTTTTTCAAGACTGTTGGTTAGTCTTGCTGCTTTTGCCAGCATAGTAATTTGCCACAATTTTAGGTTGTGCACATATATTTCGTCAAACTTAAAATGAGGAGCCAGGGACTGACCTACATAAATATTAAATTCAATACCATCAGTAATATACCGTTCAAAATAATGGGGAAACACTTGCTGCGCCGCCATTTGCTCTACGTCCATAAATTTGTCGAGGGTATCATTGATGCGGGTAATGCTCTCTTCATACTCCTTGCGGTGGTGGTATATAATATTTCGTTGTGGATCAAGCGCTTTAAAATAACCATCAATGGTTTTTTGCAGATCAGGATAGGTGCTGTGCAGATGGCGAAATAAAGAATCAATATCTGTCTGTAGAAAATCATAAATGATCATCTCATCATCGGAAAGCAGGTTGTCCGTAGTAGAGGCAATATATCCATCTACTTTAAAATTTATTTCTTTAAGTAAAGGGAAGTGCATGGCTTTGCATGCTTTTTCCAACACGTTCTTTGTAAGATTTAATTGCTCCAGCAGGTCAAGTTGTATTGAATTGTTTCGCTCCACAGAGGAGTTGCGCACATCAATAGCTCCATATAAAGGATGTACATTTTCAAACGTGATCGGGGATAGTTTTACAGATTCTTTTTCCCGCTTATCTCTTAAATAATTGAAAGCTGTTTCTGTAAATTTCCATTCCACAGCTGGTTGTATAGCCGTAAAGTTTTCTTTGATGGTTTTGTCAATTTGAAACTCTAAATTTTCGATTCCCTTTTCTAATGTAAGACCAAATAATTGCATGGCGGGCTGCAGCTTATTCAGGTGTTCAAATCTAAGGGTACCGCTTTCATCGCTTGTTATTTCCAAAAGGCCAATCAAGGTTCCATCTTCTTCTGTTAATGGGCAAAGTATAATGCTTCGGGCTCCCATTTCATAGTAATAATGAAGCCATTTATTGTAGCTGTTATTGTTTGTCAACGTGCTATTAAGTAAGGGCTGATTTCTTTTTGTAAATAATTGTTGAAAAGAATCAAACACATCTTCTTTATGACTGACAACTTTATCGTTTTTAAATAAAAGACTGTTTTTATAATGAGCTTCTGAATATAGATTAAAGTTGTTCATCTTTAAAAAAGGAGTGATGCCCACTTTAATATTTTTCAGATCGATCAGGGTTTGTATATGCTCCTGCAGCTTATCGTAATTAGTAATATCTAATGACGAATCAAGTGCGAGTAATGAATTTTTTATTTCAGCAATTACCTGTTCGTCCGTTACATCTACCACATCCAATATCACCAGGCCTTCAAACTGGAAATTCTCTACAGGAAAAATTTCTTTCAATTCTTCCACAGTCATTGTTTGCTGAGGAGAAAAATTAGCTGGTAGTTTAAAATTCTTATTAATGCATTTTACCTCTACAAATTGTGCATTTAATTTAAGGTCTAAATACCGGGTAATGCCCGATTGCGCATCTGTAAAAGGATGAACCGATGAGGCAATAAGCGGTACTTGAATTGAATATAATTTTTGCAGGATAACGTTAAACATTAGCTGCAGGCTATCGTTGCTTACATTGGTGGATGTGTCGCCATCCGGCATTACCAACATATTAGAACCTTCTCTTAAAAAATGATGGCTGAAGCCTGGTGAGGAATAAACAATCTCCGAACGAAAAGGAAATGAAATTGCATACAAGCCTTCGTTTGCCGATGAAGATGGAGGGAAAATGGTAGACAGTAAGGATTCAACCAATTCCATATGGTTTGCTAATAAGGACAAATCATTAACTGGTTTCAAAAGGCTGGAGTTGGCTTCAAATTCTTTTAATATACCACCGTAAAGTTTTTGGGCGCCGGGTCTTGATTCCCGCACCATTTTTTGAAGCACTGCTACAAGCGGTTGCAGTGATAATAAACTATTGGACTGATGGTCAATGTGGGCTATAGGGCTCATGAAATGATTTTTATAATAAACAGTTAGATATACGGAAAGATGATAAGTTTAGTCTTTTTTAGGGAGAAAAGCTATTTATTTCCTCTAATAATAGAACAACTGCTGCGCCAAAAATATTGCTGGAATTTAAGAAAAGGTAATTTTCGCAGAAAATAGCTAAAGTATATCAATGAAAACATTACCATTCCGGGTGGAGCGGCTTTACTTCTTTTTGAAAGTATTTGCAAACCGGGCGAAGACCACATTCGAAACATTTAGGCTTGCGGGCGATGCAAACGTAGCGTCCGTGCAGTACCAGCCAATGATGAAATTTATGAACCAAGGGCATAGGCACATATTGAATCAGTTGTTTTTCCGTAGCCAATGGGGTTTTGGCATTTAATGTAAGGCCAATTCTGGCTGCCACTCGAAAAACATGCGTGTCTACCGCCATATTAGGCTGATGGTCCACAACCGATGTAATTACATTTGCCGTTTTCCTTCCTACGCCCGGCAATTGTACCAGTTCTTCCACAGTCATAGGAATTTTGCCTTCAAAGTCATGAACTACTAGTTTAGCCATTCCCAGCAAATGCCTTGACTTATTATTGGCAAATGAAACGCTTCTTATGATGGGTTGTATTTCATCAAAGGTGCCTTTCGCTAGTTCATACACTGTTGGGTATTGCTTAAATAGTGCAGGAGTGGTAAGGTTCACCCGCTTATCGGTGCATTGTGCAGATAGAATAACAGCTACAAGAAGTTGATATGGATTTTTAAATACAAGTTCCGTTTCAGCTTCAGGCCTAACTTCTTCAAAATAAGTAATAACGGCGTCAAAACGTTGTTTGCGTGTCATTTAGTTTGCGCCTCTAGTATAAGAAAGGGAAAAATTAGGAACGAACGGTTTCCGTTTTGCCGGCGTATTTTAAAATATTGAGCACCACCTGCGTACGGGGAGCTTCCACAATAGTATTTAATCGCTCGTGAGAGGCTTTTAATACAGACATTTTTTCGCGAAGTGTCCAGTCTTTTGCCAATTGATCTTCAATGGCAGCGGTCAATTCAGTAGAACTTTCTTTGTAAAGAAACATGATCAAATCCTCAGGAGTATATTCCATAACAACTTATTAAATAAGGAAGGTTAGGCAACTAATTAGCCATTCACGGCATCCGCATTCATAAACGAGGGCTATAAAAAGATATTGTGCTCTTCTTTATTTTTTGTCTTCCGGAGGTTGTATGAGGTAGAGGTCTTCATTATCCCGCTTCATTCCGTACTTTTCGCGGGCAAATTTTTCTATAGCTGCCGGATTGCTCTTTAGCTCTTCAGAAAATTTTCTATCCTCTTTTATTTGCTGGGTAAAATAAAGTTTGCTTTCCTGGAGTTTGTTTAATTCTTCTTTGCGGTTTCGTTGGGAAAAAAGATCGTTTCTATCAAAAAATAAAATCCACACAACAAAAGCAACTGCTGCCAAAAAGAATTTATTATACAAAAAAGAAGGTATGTGGCGGTAAAATCTCATGGTAAAAACCGATATATGCAGGTGATGGTATAAATGTATCTATTTTGTTTTACTCATCACCTGCCGACCGGGCTATTTATTTTCCAAACTTTATTTTGCCAGCAGGGTACACGGCCGAAGCACCTAATAATTCCTCAATGCGAATGAGTTGATTGTACTTGGCAATGCGGTCTGTGCGGCTGGCAGATCCGGTTTTTATTTGCCCACAATTTAAAGCTACCGCTAGGTCAGCGATGGTGGTATCTTCTGTTTCTCCACTGCGGTGGCTCATAATGGTATTGTATCCATTATGCTGTGCCAGTGTTACGGCATTTATTGTTTCCGTAATGGTACCTATTTGATTAACTTTTACCAAAAGTGCATTGGCTATCCCTTTATCAATGCCTTGCTGCAAGCGGGTTACGTTGGTTACAAAAAGATCATCGCCTACAATTTGAACTTTACTTCCTACCGCCTGCGTTAACGCTTTCCATCCATCCCAATCATCTTCTGCCATACCATCTTCAATGGAGCAAATAGGATACTGGGCTACCCAGCTTTCCCAATATTTTACCAGTTCATCCGATGACATTGATTTGCCGCTGCTTTTGTGAAATACATACTTACCATTTTTGTACAGCTCACTGTTGGCTGCATCCATGGCAATCATTATTTGCGATCCTGTTTTGTAGCCGGCCGCATCAATAGCTGTTAATACGGTTTCAATAGCTTCTTCATTGCTTTGAATGTTTGGAGCAAAACCACCTTCATCACCTACATTAGTGCTAAAGCCTTTTTTCTTCAATACGGTTTTCAATGCATGAAAAATTTCTACTCCCCAACGCAATCCTTCACTGAAAGAAGTAGCTCCTACTGGCATCACCATGAACTCCTGAAAGTCAATTTTATTATCAGCATGGGCACTACCATTTAGAATATTCATCATGGGGATGGGAAGTGTTTTTGCATTAGTACCTCCTACATATCGAAACAGGGGCAGAGTTGCTTCTTCAGCCGCTGCTTTGGCTACAGCCATGCTCACCGCGAGTATCGCATTGGCACCTAGTTTACTTTTATTTTCAGTGCCATCCATTTCTATCATTAGTAGATCAATCCCGGTTTGGTCCGCCACATCATAGCCTTCCAGTTCAGGAGCAATTGTTTCGTTTACATTTTCTACCGCTTTTAAAACTCCTTTGCCCAGGTACATCTTTTTATCATTATCGCGTAGCTCCATTGCTTCATGTATGCCGGTGCTGGCACCACTAGGCACGGCGGCTCTTCCAAAAGCTCCTTCATCCGTTATCACATCTACTTCAATAGTTGGGTTGCCCCGGCTGTCTAATATTTGGCGGGCAAAAATTTCGGCGATTGCACTCATATGATTTACAATTTTAAATTTAAGATCGGCTGTTTGCCATATCTAATAAGGATGCTTAATAATTAAGTGGCCAAAGGTACAGGACTGTTGTTGGTTAAGGAACGGAATACTTCTTCAAGGTCTGCGGTTTCGCTTTGTAGGGCTATGATGTTCCAATTCTGATGCAAGGAAGTTTCCAGAATTTTCTTTTTTAAAACTTCAGGTACCGCTGTTTCAAACTTCCATTTATGGGGACTAATTTTTTCCAATTTATATCCTGTAGTTTCCTGCATTATTTCTACCGCCACATTTTCTTTGAGCTCCAGTAGTATAATGGTTTTTCCAGCCGTAGACCGTTGCAAATTTTGCACTGTATCATCAGCTACAATATTGCCTTTGTTGATGATAATGACGCGGTCGCAGATGGCTTCTACCTCCTGCAATATGTGTGATGAAAAAAGAACCAGCTTGTCATTTCCCTGTTCTTTAATCACCTGTCTTATTTCAATGATCTGGTTTGGATCCAATCCGCTTGTAGGCTCATCTAAAATCAATACCTCCGGTTGGTGCAATAAGGCAGCTGCCAATCCCACACGCTGTTTATACCCTTTTGATAATTGGCCAATTTTCTTTCGGCTTTCCGGTGTTAATCCGGTAAGAGCTATTGCATCTGCAATTGCTTGTAGTGGTTTGCTAATGCCGTGTACCTGGGCTACAAATTGGAGGTATTCGCGAATGTACATGTCATAATAAAGAGCATTAGACTCAGGCAAATAACCAATCTTCTTTTTTGCTTCCAACGGATGCGTCAGCACTTTAATACCACTGACAGAAATAGTTCCTGCATCGGGTTTTAGATACCCGGTAATCATTTTCATGGTGGTAGATTTGCCCGCACCATTGGGTCCTAAAAAGCCAACGATCTCCCCTTTATTTACTGAAAACGAAATGCCATTTACAGCCTTTTGCTCGCCATAAAGTTTCAACAAATCCGTTACAATAATAGACATGCCGCAAACCTACATCTTTATTTTATTGGAAGTACAGGGCCGTAAAAAGCCGCATGCCAAGAGTAATTAGTGTAAGAAATTATAGATGAATTTTAGTGACACTATTTATCGGGATAAACTTCGATTTATCTACCTGATAATAAAATGGTTGAATACAGTTCCTTACAAAAGGTTGTCATATTCATATAGGTTATCAATGTTGGTACCGGCATCCATTTCGCAAACCGGATTGATGATACCGTCTTTTAAACCATACACCCAGCCGTGGAGGTGCGGTCGTTGTTCCCGCTTCCAGGTGCGTTGAATTATAGTTGTTTTGGCAAGGTTGTACACCTGCTCTTTTACATTCAATTCTACCAGCCGGTTGCAGCGGCCTTCTTCATCTGCTATGGCATCCAATTCTTCGCGGTGAAAGCGATAGACATCTTTTATATTGCGCAGCCACATATTAAGCACCGGTTTATAATCTTGTTTGGTAGCCGCTGCTTTTATACCTCCGCATCCATAATGACCGCATACTATCACGTGTCGTACTTTTAATTGAGTTACTGCATAGTCCAGCACGGCCAGCAGGTTTACATCTGTATTCACCACCATATTTGCTACGTTGCGGTGTACAAATATTTCCCCCGGTTGGGTGCCTGTTATTTCATTTGCCGGCACCCGGCTATCACTACAGCCGATCCATAAAAATTCCGGTGTTTGCAACCTGGCCAGGCGTTCAAAATATTCGGGGTCATTGCTAACCTTTGCAGCGGCCCATGCTTTATTTTCTATTAATAGTTTTTCGTATGCCTGCATGATTTTGATTTTTAACGGTGCGTAAATATATTAAGCATCAGCAATTGGAGCTGTAAGATGTTTTTTGATGGTTTAGTTGAATTTTATCTATCTATAAATAAAGCAGCATTTTAATTACTTTATTAAAAAATTTTTTTTAAAACCAACTCATTCTTGTAAATTATAAGCAGTCTGGCCTAGTCATTAAAATCTTCATTTCTACCTTATATCTTTTCTTTGGAATAACTGAAAGCTGCCTCCTGGTTTACGCTTGGTTTTAGATTAAAAATTTGTGATGCTGAATGTTTGCTTAAGTTTATAATTACATTTTAAAGATCAAATCATGACCTATCCATTCCAGATAAAATCATTAGAAGAATATAAAGAAGCTTACCGGGAAAGTGTGGAGCAACCTGAAGCTTTTTGGAGTAAAATAGCAGATACATTTTTATGGAGAAAGCGGTGGGATAAAGTGTTGGAATGGAATTTTACAGAACCAAAAATAAAATGGTTCAAAGGGGGCAAACTAAACATCACGGAAAACTGCATTGACCGACATTTGGAAACCATGGGCGAGAAGCCGGCCATTATTTGGGAACCCAATAATCCGGAAGAAAGAGTAAGAGTGGTGACCTACAACCGGCTCCACAAAAGGGTTTGCCAGGTAGCACAAATGCTAAAGAACAACGGAGTACAACGTGGCGACCGTGTTTGCATTTACATGGGCATGGTGCCGGAGCTGGCGTATGCTGTATTAGGTTGTGCCCGCATTGGAGCCATACATAGCGTCATCTTCGGAGGCTTTAGTGCACAAAGCATTGCCGATAGATTGGAAGATGCGCAAGCCCTATTTTTAATTACCTGTGATGGTGCCTACCGGGGTGAAAAAGTGATCCCTTTAAAATCAGTAATTGATGATGCGCTGATAGGAAATAAAAAAGTGAAAAAGGTGATTGTGTATACCCGCACCCGCACCCCGGTAAGCATGCTCAAGGGAAGGGATGTATGGTGGGAAGATGAAATGGAATATGCGGAAACGCAGGTAGAAAAAGAAGGTACCGTCACCTTTGCTGCTGAGGAAATGGATGCAGAAGACCCCTTGTTTATTTTATATACTTCCGGCAGTACCGGCAAACCAAAAGGAGTGGTGCATAGTAGTGCCGGTTACATGATATGGACCGCTTATACCTTTGTCAATGTATTTCAATACCAACCGGGCGATGTATTTTTTTGCACGGCAGATATTGGCTGGATCACCGGTCATAGTTACATCCTGTACGGGCCTCTTGCAGCAGGAGCTACCTCCTTAATGTTTGAAGGTATTCCAACCTATCCTGATGCAGGGAGGTTTTGGGATATAGTGGACAAACACAAAGTGGCTACTTTATATACAGCGCCCACTGCCATCCGTTCACTCATGGGCTTTGGTTTACAACCTTTGGAAGGCAAAGACTTGTCGTCGCTAAAAGTATTGGGCACTGTAGGCGAGCCAATTAATGAAGAAGCCTGGCATTGGTACGATGAGCATATTGGAAAGGGCAAGTCCCCGAT
>JBDSBL010000023.1:0-12597 GCA_039921625.1 Chitinophagaceae bacterium | reverse complement strand
GTGAGATGACCCCATCGTCATTCACAGGGTCATGTGCCAGATAACCTACTTTATTATCGTCGCTAGCCGTAAGGCCCCAGCAAGCTTCACTATAGCCAATAAAGTTTTTAGGGTTGGCTTTGCAATAAGCCTGATTGATCAATGTATGATTCTTATTTTGCAAAAGATACGTGGCATACGCATCACTCAACCCATTAGGATCAATGCCTAAAAAAGAATATTGAGAAAAGAAAAGTGGCCCGCCATAAGAAGGCCCTAATGGCAATGGAATTCCATAATAAGTAGCACCGTTTTTTATGGCACCATTTGCTGCCCAGCCATTATCATACACCACTTTAGGAATGGAATAATTGTTGGAAGATGCGGCTAATACATACGTGATGAGCGCTTCGTTCCAGCCACGAATGGGCAGGTTTATTTCCCACAAATAATTGGGGCTGTAGTGCCAGTACAACACATTCTCTCCACCCTTTCTAAAAAAGCTCCATTCCACTCCATTCCAAATGTCATTGATGTCGTTTCTTAATGTAGTTTCTACTGGATTATTGCCATCAAAATATTGACGTGCCGTTAAAAGACCTTGCATTAGTAAAGAAGTTTCTACCAGGTCAGCGCCATTGTCTTTGGTACTAAACGGCACCACACCGCCTGTCACTCCATTGATCCAATGCGGGAACGCACCATGAAATTTTTGCGCTTTATTTTTTAAGAAATCAACTATTTTTTGCATGCGGTTCAGCCCATCGTTCCGCGTAATGAATTGACGGTTCACGGCCACCACAATAGTCATAATACCAAAGCCGGAACCTCCAGTTGTGACTACATCTCCTGATGTATTTCGCTCCCGCGCCAGGCCACTGACCGGATGCCCAAAATCCCAAAAATATTTAAAGGTTTGCTGTTGCACCAGGTCTAATAAAGCATTGTCTGAAATAGCGGCAAACTTATCTGAAGAATCAAATGAAGTGGTCACAGTAAGCTGCACCGGAAACTCCAGTTTGCTCCCATTTTCTGCTACTAAACCCGAAGCAAGCGAAACAGTATACTTACTATAACTTTTAAGGGATTCTGTTGGTTGGATCCAGAGTACGCTATTATTATTTTCTGCTCGCACCGCGAAAGGAATATTGGTTCCGGACGCATTTTTTATTGAAAAAAAAGAAGCGGCATTGACGGTCTTTACCGGTGTAGAAAAAGTAAATTTTATAGTGGGTTGAACGGTTGCTATTTTATAATCAAATTGGGTTGCACTTCCTGCTCCATCTACTGCAATGTTGGATACTACAAAATTACCGGGAGGCGGGGGCAATGGGCTCGGGCTTGATTGTTTTTTACATGAAAACAGAAGTCCAATACTCACTAAATAAAATATAAAACGAATCATAGAATAAATTGAAGATGATAAAAGCAAAACGGGCCGCCGCTTTGTAGCAGGCAGCCCGTTGCATACAACCTTTATACGTTATCTTTTGGAAGTAAATAAAGAAGATACTTCCGCATCTGTCAAGGCTTTATTATAAATGCGCACTTGATCTATAGATCCATTAAAAGGCTTCGCCCATGGCTCCGGACCATGGTTAGCCAAGGTAGGTATGGTTTGAAAACTAAAGTTTCCTATGGTCATGCCTGTAACGTTATTAAACTTGACAGCTCCATAAGTACCTCCGCCTAATGTTTTGTTGTACGTTGCCGTAGGCACTCCATCTTTATACAAACTTAATTTAGAGGTTGCTGCATTATAGGTAAGGGCAAAATGGGTCCACTTATTCAAAACGTTGGTCATTTTCAAATTATCATCTGCAATCCACTCCTCCCCGTTGCCGGTAGCTGCATTTCCATTAAGGAGATGTATTTTCATAAACACCGCATTGGGGTCTGCAGGGTTGGAATAGTTTTCTAAAAAGATCTCCAAATTGCCCCAAAATTCATTTTTATTTGCAATAGAAAGAATGCCTTGTGCACCACCTGTTACCGGGCCTGTTGGTCCATTCATCCACCAAGCAAAAGTGAAGCTTCCGAGGTTTTTAATAGTATCTCCTACATCCTGAATAAGAATGTATCCATCAGCTCCAATCTTTGCTGCCTGCCCGGCTACTCCAGCACCGTACGTAATGTTTTTACCGGTAGCAGAAAGTTTCAACTCCCCGCTGTCAGTCAAATTATTTTCAAAAGAAAAATAAGACTTTAATGGATTATAAGGAGGTGGCGGCGGATCTGGAATCAATACCAATGGTGGCCGGTACATTTTTTGGCAAGAGGTAATGCCTAAGCCAAAAATAAGGGAGCAGATCATAGCCCCGAGCAATAATATTTTTTTTGATTTCATAATTCTAATTAAACAATGGTAAATAAATTAACTGACCCTTTTGTGTTATTTAGATCCAATTAATAGTCAGGATTTTGTTTTAATACGCCACCTGATTTATCAATTTCTGGTTGTGGAATGGGCAGGTACCGGTTTTTGTCCTGGTAATTTTTTCCTAATGCTGCAAAGGTTTGCTTTGCAATACCCCAACGCACCAGGTCATAAAAACGATCATTTTCCATTCCTAGTTCTACCCTACGTTCCTTTCTTATAGCGTCACGTAAAAGTGTTTGATCTGTTGTTGTGATTTTAGGCAACACGGCATTATTACCACTTCTTGCACGAGCCCGTACCATTTCTAAATAAGCTAAGGCATCTGCCGTATTCTGTGCTCCGCCCAACTCATTGGCCGCTTCTGCTGCCATAAGTAAAACATCCGCATAACGAATCACCCTGAGGTTGACGCCACGGCCTTGTTTATCATCAGTTGCACTGCGCACAGCAGGATTGGTATATACTTTTTTATTCCAGTAAGGACGAGGTACATCCGCGGTAGCCGGTGGTATGAGCTCATTATATGGTGTGTTTACCTGACCTGCATAAAGCAAAGTGGCATTTTTTCGGGGGTCGCCGGCTTCAAAGGCATTGGCCAAATTTTGGGTAGGCGTATTCCATCCCCAACCAAGGTCCATAGCCCCGGCACCTCTTACACCTTGCACGGTAGCATATTGAATTCCAAAATCCTGTGTTGGAGTTTTCAAGGCTTGTATTTCAAAAATAGATCCAGAGCTATTTTCTCCCGATTCGGTAAAAATCTGACTATAAGGAGTGTTTAAATTATACTGGCCAGATGAGATCACCATTTTTGCAGCACCGAGGGCGCCGGCCCAGTTTTGACGATACAAATAAGCTTTGGCCTGCAACGCATTTGCTGCTCCTTTCGTGATGCGACCTACATATTTAGACTCCCAGGAAAGGGGCAAATAAGTGGCTGCATCTTGAAGGTCTGCATCAATCAGCGCATAGATCTCTGGAACAGATGATTTTGGAATATTTGCCTGTGAGGCGGCCTTTACTTTAAAATTTATTTTAGGTACTTCCCCATATGCACGCACAAGATCAAAGTATGCATACGCCCGAAGAAATTTTGCTTCTGCACGGTTAATCAATGTTGGCGGATCTGTTGCTTTTACAGAATCAATATCTGTGATCACATTATTGGCTAAGCCAATTAGTTTATAATGGTCTCCCCAATAATCATTCAGCAACCAGAAGTCTTTCACATACTGAAAATTGTCAAAGAAATTTTCTGCATCTACCCCATCGTTTATAGAACTTCCTTTGTCAGCATCATCAGACCGAATGCCATGCACGGCTACGAATTTTACCCCGGATATGCCTTCTGCCCGAAGGGCTGCATAGACACCAAAGATCTGACTATCAAAAGAACCTGCGGCAATGTCTGAGCTGGTATAAGTACCGAGCGGCTGGCGGTCCAGAAAATTTTTCTTACAGCCCATAAAGCCAACAGACAAAATAAGAGCAGGGAGTAAAAGGCTCCATTTTATGATTGTACTATTTTTCATGAATCTTATGTTGACGTTTTAAAAATTAAGATTAACACCAAATGTATAAATGGCAGGCAATGGATAAGAACCATTATCCACCCCGAAACTAGTAGCACTTCCGCCAAACTCTGGAGTGTAACCAGAGCTGTTTTTAAATGTTTTGAGGTTTTGTGCATTCACATATACTCTCAACGATTTAATGTGTGCCTTGCCCAGCATATTTTGGTTGAAATTGTACCCTACCTGCAAGTTTCTTATTCTGAAAAAACTGCCATCTTCTATGTAATAAGACGATATAAGGTAATTGTTAGATCGCGCTGTGCTTAAGATAGGTTCCCAATTAGAGGTGCCTGGCCCGGTCCATCTGTCTTTGCGGTAAGATGGATAATTAAACTGAGCAAACGTACCGCGGCCCCAATTTCTGAAAATCTCATTTCCATAAACTCCCATAACGTCGGTGCTGAAATCGATCCCTTTGTAGGAAAGGTTTAAAGAAGCTCCATAAGTAAAGTCTGGTGTTGGATTGCCAATGATGGTGCGATCTTCAGTAGTAATAAAACCGTCTCCATTTACATCCTTGTATTTAATGTCGCCAGGTTTTACATCCCCGATTTTACTCACCGGAGATTGTTTTATTTCTTCTTTTGTCTGGTAGATTCCATTATCTACATACCCATAAAAATAGCCTATTGGAAATCCTTCTTTTGTACGTGAAGGATCTTGAACTATTTCATAACCAGTGGTCGATAATTTCTTTACGTTGTTATTGATCGTAGTAAAGTTGGCACTGAAAGAATACGACCAGTCTTTATTGATACTATTGTTCCAGGTGGCCAGCAACTCAATACCGTGGTTCGCCACTTCTCCAAGGTTGCCCAAACCCGGTGTAGTACCGGCTATGCCGGGTACGGTTACCAATACGCCTTTCGTCAATTTGTTGTAATAATTTGCTTCAAAATGAAGTTTGTTGCGTAGCGTATTCAATTCTAATCCTGCTTCGTAGGCATGTACCGTTTCCCAATGCAAATTACTATCTGGCAGGTAAGAAGGCGTTAATGCAGAAACTATGTTGCCACCAAAAACTCCGGAATTAGCAGACGTTAATACAGGGAAGTACGGATAATCTGTTCCTGTATTTTGATTTCCTAAAATACCCCAGGATGCTTTTAATTTTAGATTATCCACCCAGGTAACGGCATCCATAAAATCTTCACTGCTTACCACCCAACCTACTCCCACAGCTCCGAAGTTTTGCCACCTGCCTCCATTAGCCGGAAAGGCAGAACTACCATCTCTTCTAAAGGAAGTATTTACGAGGTATTTATTTTTATAATTGTAAAGGGCTCTGAATAAATAAGACAAGGTTGCCCGCTCATTAGCGCTTCCATTTCCCAGTTGGGTGGAGGCATCACCTATATTGGTGTACCAAAACCTTGGGTTATTTGGTATCACGTTTCCACTGCCTTGCTGCCGGCTGGAGGAAGTACCTTCAAAAGATTGATAGTAAGAAGTAAAGCCGCCTAATAGAGTAAGGTTGTGCTGTCCAAATCTATTCTTGTAAGTCAATAATTGATCTTGTTGAATTTTAGTATAGATATTTTGATTCTGTCCAACGGCTGTTGATTTGATTAATGAATCAAATGGTTTTGCATTTACAATTTCAGGATTATAAACAACCACAATAGGACTGTAGGAACGGCCAATATTGAATCCATAATCCGCAAAGAAACTGGAACGAAACGTAAGGTGTTTCATTAGGTTTACTTCACCAAAAATGCTTCCTACTGCACGGTATTCGTAGTTAATGGCTGTATTTTTCTTAAGCTCTACATCAATTAATGGATTAAATACCTGTGCTCTTTGAAAGCTGGGCAAGGTGCTGTACAAACCATATTGGTCATTGTATGCAGTTACGATTGGTGCAGCAAGTACAGCAGCGTTTACACTTCTTTCCTGTGGCAAGCCACTTCTGTATCCGTTAAAATTAAATCCAAACTTTAATGCTTTAGAAACCTGAAGCTCATCGTTAATATTTACAGTTATTTTTTGAAGGCGTTCGTGTTTGATCACTCCTTCTTCAGTGATATACCCAAGGCCCATATAAAAACGATTTTTATCAGTAGCCCCGGTTACGCTGATGTTATTATAATTTAAAAATGCATCCTGAAAGATGAGGTCCTGCCAGTCTGTATTGCCCTGCCAATTGGTATAATCAAACGGCACATAAGGCCGGGCTGCATCCGTAGCCTGATTTTTCAATTGCTCATCATACAGCATTTTAAAATCAGCAGCGTCTGTAAGTTGTAATTTATCTACCACTCTTTTAATACCTACAGAAGAATTAAAGTTTACCAGCAACTGGCCCACCTTTGCCTTTTTGGTGGTAATGATGATCACTCCATTAGCTCCTCTTACACCAAATATGGCCAGAGAAGAAGGATCTTTTAAAATCTCCATGGATTCTATATCTGCAGGATTGATGTAGCTAATGTTATCGTTGAAGATACCATCCACTACGTACAGTGGCCCTACGGAATTAATGCTATTAGTGCCTCGTATTCGCACATCGGGCTGAGCCCCCGGCCTTCCAGAATTTACAATGTACACACCGGGAACTTTTCCCTGTATGGAAGAAACCGGATTGGTTGCTGGCCGGTCCGCCACTTCACGGCCTTTTATGGTGTTGATGGAACCAGTAAGGTCTCGGCGGTTGGCGGTACCATATCCTACTACTACTACTTGCTCCAGTTGCTGTGCAGCTCCTATTAAACTGACTCCAATGTTTGTACGGTTGGCAACATTTACCTCCTGCGTGGCGAAACCGATAGATGAGAATATTAAGATCCCATCTCCGGGTGCCGACACACTATAATTACCTACGGCATCTGTGACGGTGCCGGTAGTAGATCCCTTTACGTTAATAGAAACATTTTGTACCGGCTTGCCACTTTCATTGGTTACTTTACCAGTTACCCTTATTGTTTGAGAAAAACCTTGTAGCGAAAGCAATGAAGAAATGAGAATAAAGAAACTCAAGATAAAAGGCTTCTTGCTCATCTTAAATTGTAAAAAACCTTGTTTCGTACTTTTCATATATATAGCGTTGATTGTTGGTTTATTGATTTTTATGGATGAGAGATGGGGTATTAAGGAGGGTGGTAGCATAAATTAGAAGAATTCCTAATTATATTATTACACTTCATATTGGCATTCGTTGATTGAGGAAAGCAAGCGTTTACAGAAAGCACTGTAAGGTACATTAATAGACATTGATTCAATTGATAATGCTGCGGCAAACTAATAATTCAATTAGGTAAGAAATGCAGCCTTTTCCTCCTGTCACCTTCCTATTTGAAATAGGAAAAGAAAACTGTTATCGATTGAATCTAAGACGCAGGCGCTTTGAGTACCGCCTTTATCTAATTTTAATTATTTGGTAACTATTTAAAGACAACCTTCGAGGTGGTTTTAAAGTATCAAAATCTTTTAAAAAAAAGTAACAAGCCTAACTTTACCTTACACCCGATATGACGACGAAAAAACACACGATTGTATATGCAGAGGATGATGTAGATGACCTTCAATTGGTAACAGAATGCTTTGCCTCTTATAAAGACAAAATAGAATTATTACACGCCCCCAATGGGCAGGAGGTAGTTGACCTGCTGCATCAATTACTTAAAAATGAAGTAATACCCTGCCTCATAATTTTAGATATTAATATGCCGGTTCTTGATGGAAAACAGGCCTTGGTGAAAATTAAATCTTCACCGGGATTAAAAGATATTCCTACCATTCTTTTCACTACTTCGAATAGCTCCATGGATGTTTCTTTTGCCAAAAACTGGGGAGCTGATTTCATTACCAAACCGCTCAGGTACGAAGAAATTTCAAAGTTAGCTAAGGAGTTTTCCAGCCGCTGCGATGAAGAAATAAAAAGCAGGGATTAAATAGTTAGGTATTTAATATATTAATTTAATCACATCCGTAAAAAGAGCTCTTCCTTATATACCTGAGTTTACCGTGTGGACAACTCTACCCTCCTTTTTATTCATCCAAAATTGTAGAAGGTAACGGACTTCCAATCCATAATGGGATAGATTCGAGCTAATAATACACAACCTCTTCCGGAATTTCGGACTACTTCCTCAGGTTTGCTTTTTGATGTTTACTATGTGACCCGATAAGTGGTTATTTAAATTAATCTTATAAAAATCTGATTATGCAAGAAAATAGAAATGAGAATGAATCAAAAAAATTGAATCGTGGCTTTGCAGCCATGGATCCTGCTCAAAGAAAATTAATTGCCCGTGAAGGTGGCCGTGCTGCACACAAACAAGGTGTGGCTCATAAGTGGACTACCGAAGAAGCTAGAGAAGCTGGTAGAAAAGGAGGTCAAATCTCCAGAAGTAAAGGCCCACGCAACCCGACTGCCGGCACAGAGGGAGCAAGGAATAATTAAAGTTTTAAAACTCCATCTTAGATAATAAATATTGGAACTTGACTACATTAAAGCGGTCGTTCAAATTGCTTATTTTTTAAAAAGGTAGAATCTGTAAGCGTATTTAAAAAGGCAATCAGGTATTCTTTTTCAACTATCGTTAAAGGAATTTTATTTGCCAATAATGGGTCTATTGTAGGGCTGTTGATGCTACCTGATGAATAATGTGTGAGTACAGAAAATAAATCAAAGAAACGGCCATCATGCATATAAGGTGCGGTGACAGCTACATTCCGCAAACTTGGTACTTTAAATTTTAAGGAATCGGAACTTTTGTTTGTAACCTTCATTCTTCCTACATCTTTCAATGTACTATTTATTGATAATCCATTGTTGCGGTAACTAAGGTCAGTGAAAAGCGGCTCCTGATGGCATGAGGCACAGTTCGATTTAAATAAAACATAACCTGTTTGCTCATTTACTGAATACGCAATTTCACCTCTCTTCATTTGATCATATTTTGAATTGTCGGATACCAACATTACCTCGAATTGACTTAATGCGTTTAGCATCCGTTGGCTATTAATTTCTTCCGTTCCAAATGCTGCTTTAAAAAGCTGCCTGTAAGTAGCGTCGTCCCTTAATTTACGAATTACATTATTTATTTCTTCTGCCATTTCGTTTGGCGCCCTAATGTGCGCCTCAGCCTGTTGATCTAAACTTTTATTACCGCCGTCAAATGAAAACTCTTTTTGCCACGCTAAATTGAAAAGAGCCGGAGCATTTCGGGTGGTAAACTGATTGTTGAAGCCATGACTAAAATCGTGATCCACGGTGGCAAATGCGGCCTCTTGCTGATGGCAGGAAGCGCAAGAAAAATTTCCATCCTTACTCAACTTTCCCTCATAAAATAATTTCCGTCCCAGGGCAAAGCCTTCTCTGGTTAGCGGGTTATTTACAAAGTCATATTGTACCGCCGGAAAGCTTGCTGGCGCAGTAAAAGAAAGAGGAGTTGGCTTGCTGCTTAAATCCTTTTTTCTACAACCTTCCACTACAATAGAAAAAAATATAATGGCACTAAAAAAGGATAATATTACTTGAACTTTCTTATTCATTTTTAAGGAATTGATCCATTTAATAAAAGTATTTAACCCAAATTGTTTTTATTAAATTAAAACGAACCCCACGATACAATATTATATCGGGCAGGTAGCAGGTTTATTTATTTATCAAATAACTCCAGCTAATTGAAGACTTACTTTTTTTAATGAATTAGTGATGATAGCATCTTGCTCTATGATACTTTCCGGCAGCAAGATAAGGGACACAAAAGGGTCTGTAAACCAGGCGCAGCGCTGCAATTTTTCTATGTGTATAATGCCGATTAAGTATTGCCGGTTTTCCGTGCTGTGAAATTCTAACACTTGTTCAAAATCCCATTTATTAATTTCCGACCAGTTATTAAAACTTACATACACCTTTAAATAAAAGTTATTCCACAATGGATTTTTATCCAGCCTTTTTAGTTTTTTATATTCATATTTATATTGGTATTGCAAGGCAGAAATATCAGAAATGACCGCTGATGAAGTAGGATACCTACCCGCTCCTTTTCCATATAAAAATTGCTTATCCGCCAATTTACTTTCCACTATCACTCCATTGTATTCGTCTGCTACATTGTACAATTGACTATCTGCGGCAACAAATAGCGGCAACACAAACGCTCCTACTCTACCGTTTTGCAGCTTGTAGGCTTGAGCTACTAATTTTATTTTGTACGATTTTTCCCGGGCAAAAGCAGCATCTGATTCTTGCAAATGAGTGATACCCGCATGCAATATATTTTGGGGATGGACTACAAGGCCATAAGCATGTGCCAATAAAATGGAAAGTTTATTGGTAGCATCCTGACCTGATACATCAAGCAATGGATCCGTTTCTGCAAAGCCCAATTGCTGCGCTTTGCCCAAAGCTTCGTTGTACGTAAGGTGGTCAGTTGCCATTTTTGAAAGTATAAAATTGGTAGACCAATTTACTATTCCTGAAATGCTTTGCAGCAGATCATTGTCATAATATTCTTCCAGATTTCGGATGATGGGAATGCTGCCACAAACCGCCGCCTCGTACAAAAGGGATACGCCATGCTGCTCCTGCAGCTCTACCAACTCGGCAAAGTTTTCAGCAATCATTTTTTTATTAGCACTCACTACGTGCTTTTTATTTTTGAGAGCTTTTGTTACTATTTTATACGCTTCTTCGGTATCGTTGATCAATTCAACAATAACATTTATCTCATCATCATCCAGAAGTTCATCGTAATGGGTAGTGAGTAGCTTTTCATTAATGTCCCGCTTTTTTTCAGGGTGTTTGATGCAGATTTTTTTAATGGAAGCTTGTAAGGAAGGTGTTTGATTTAAAACTTTATAAATGCCTTCGCCTACTACTCCAAAACCAAATAAACCAATCACTAATTTGTTGTGTACACTCATTGTAAGGTTCGTTTTCTAATGTCAAAAAATGGCAGGTCTATTTTTTCGAACACCTTAGGAAAGGAATGAGCATAAAAAAGCTCCTCCGATAAAATGGGAAGAGCTTTTTATATTTTTAGAAAAGATATTTTGAAGCTATAATCCCACTTATCTGTCACGCATTTCCGCGTGATGGAATTGGCACCTTACTTCTCACGCAATGCGTGATAGCAGGTTGTCAAGGCGTCATCGGGCCATTACCCTCAACCTTTCTTGATAAGTGCTGTGAAAAAAGAACTGGTGTAAAAATAAGAGTAAAATCGTTTACACATCAAAACTTTTATAGTCAACTTAATTGTTGAAAATTTTTTTAGAAATGAAATTATTAGTCGCAAGATGGTTATTCCGCTACTTCCTGCAGGTCTTTTTTACGTATCCATCCTTTAGAAGTTTGGCCGGCTTGGTTGGTGTAAATGATGTAGATAAATCCATTTTCCTCGCTTAAAGCAGTCAGCGTTTTATCGTTCCAAATATTGAGGTATCCTTTTCGCCGGGTGGTTTCGTCAGGGGCATTATGAAAGTAGGCTTTAGGAGCTATTACTTTGTAATGACCCACATCTGAAGTTTGCGCAGGCTCTTGCAACAAAGAGGGCGAAGCTTCTTTTCGCACCGTATCCGCAATATCTCCATCTTGTGGAGCAGGCAGGTTGTTGCCATTTCCTTTTTCGGTATCAGTTGCCTTTTGTTTAGGCTCCGGCATTATAGCTTTTGGCAGGTTTTCAGCAGGTACTTTTTCTTCTAAACGAGTATCGTCTGAAGCTGTTACATCAATCGGACGGTTACTTTTTTCTGTGGTTATTATGGGCGGGTTGTTTTCTTTTTTTATAAAAAAAGAATACGCAGCATAAGCTGAAATGACTGCCGTAACTATAAACAATGAAAAAAAAGAAGCTTTCGAAACTCCTTTATTTATGGTAGTTGGTTGCTGCCACGAACTGGCTGTGTTTTCTAACTCTTGGTAAGCATTCTCCTTTTCCACCAATTTAGTTTCCGCGAGTTTCAGTTTAGTAGCTCCTTCATTGGCGGCTTGTTGGTATTGAAGCAATGTTTTTTGCATTCCTTCTTTCTGTTCCTGCCACTGTTCCTTTTCCTGCAGCAATCTCGTTACCTGTTCTTCCTGCAGCTCTGTTTTTTTAGTGGCTAATATGCTGTTACGGGTTATGTAATCGTGAAGGGAGGATCCATTACTAAAGCGGTCTTCCGGTTTTTTTTCAAGGCATTTATAGACCATGGTTACAAGCCATTGTGGAAGTTGTTGTTCGTGTTCTTTTTTATCTTCCGCCCAACTTGTTGGCATTGCTTTTTTTCTTAAGGTAATAAGGTCTGGAGGTGGCTGTTCCATATGCGCCAGTCGCACCAGGTTTCGGGCATTTTCTCCTTTCTCTTTTTGTGGAAACGGAACCGTGCCGGCCAACAGTTCAAACAAAATAATTCCATAACTATACACATCAGTTTCAAAAAGCATTTGCCCCTCGTTTTGCTCCGGTGCCATAAACTCAATAGCTCCAGCCTGCCGCAGACTGGTGCGGCGTTGTTCATCTGACATTATTGCCAGACCAAAATCAAGCAACACATAATTTCCTGTATGCTCATTTAGTTTTACGTTATTGCTTTTTACATCCCCGTGCCGCACTCCTACTTTGTGGCAATGTGCTAATGCATTAGCAAGTTGCTCTGCTACTTTAATGCTTTCTTTTATGGTAAAAATGGGCTCGTGTGGAGGCTTTAATAATTCCTCAAGATCCGGCCCTT
>JBDSBL010000022.1:0-11324 GCA_039921625.1 Chitinophagaceae bacterium | reverse complement strand
AACAGTAAACGATTTATTGCTGCCTATTTGGATAATGATTTTCTGGATCCGGCATTTACATCAGAAGCGATAAATAGTTTGAATGCGCAGTTGGAAAAAATTAAAAAACTAATTAGCGATCGGGATGCCTTGCGGATAGATACCCGCGATCTCAATGATGATAAAAGCCGATTGCTTTTTTTAATAAATAATCTGGATGAAATCATTCATCGCATGCGCACCTCACTGTGCGTGGACATCACTAAAGAAAAACTACAAGCCAATTTTCCAGTGCTTTTAAAAAGCATTAAAAATGCTGCAGAAGTTATAAACGCAGATTAAGTAAGGTGGCCACAAATTTTATTCTGTCCTTCTTCGAAAAAACATTTTTCTTCCTTTATTCAAGATCCATATAATCAATACCAATAGAAGAAGGGCCACTACCACGGGCACTAAAAAGCTTAATAAAGAACCGCCAATGGCTGCTGCATTTTCTGTACTTGCTACCACTACATTGCCTGTGCCTATAGTAGCCTTGCTGCTAAACAACCGCAGCAAACCTGTACCCATTTGTATCACGCCTGCCGATGCTCCACCTGCTAAAAAACCGGCACCCCAACGCAGTATGGGCGCCTGATCAGCAAGTGGTAAAATAGAAGTAGCAAGCAGTGTACCGGCCGCTATAGATAAAGGTCCGGCAATGGTATCTAAAATATTGTCAATAAAAGGAACATAGTAGGCAAGTACTTCGGCCACGGCAGCTGTGCCAAAGCAGATGATGGATGGCCAGGTAGCAAGCCATTGCAGATCTACCGGTAAAGAAAATACTCCAAAGTGCCCTGCCAATGCACCGGCCAGCATGGGTATGAATACACGAAAACCGCAACAGGCACTAAGGGCTATTCCTAAAGCTATATTAGCTATGAGGTTGTAATCCATTTTTAAAGATAACCGTTCTTATAATGAGCGACCGGGCCGGCCATTATAGTAAACTTACTAAGAGAAAAAAGCGGATGTTAAATAAAGTTAATGACGGATTTAAACCTTTTAAGAAAGAACAACTCTTATACCCACAAAACTTTAAAACATACACTTTATGAAAACTTTGAAACAATCCCTACTAGTTATGATCGCGTCTTTTGGAGCTACGGTAAGCTTTGCACAAGTGGGTTTAGGCGTCACCACGCATGCCAATGCAAATGCTTCTAAATCAGTAAACGCCACAACGCAGGCAGCCGCCAAAGCCTCTGCCCACGCCGCTACACAAGGTAAAACTAGAGTAACAACCGCCGGTGCTAAAGCAGCGGAAATGAAAGCTAATAAAGGTGTTACTGTTCGCACAGAAGCAAGAGTAAATGGAGAGCTTAATGCAAATGCAAATGCATCTCAAAAAGGAAAAACAAACAGTAATGAAAATTCTGTATTGCACAAAACAGATGTAGAAACGTCTACTACCGGAGAGCTTAGAGTAGATGGTAAAAAAGCAATGGATAAAACAAAAGAAAAAGAAGAAAAGGTAAAAACAGAAATGGAGGCTAAAAAAGATGCTGCTGTAACAAAAGAAGAAAGAATAAAAGCAAAGGCAGAGAGAAAAAGAGAAAGAGCAGCCTATAAAGCGGCTAAAAAAGAAGCCGAATTAAAAGCAGAAGGTCGTGCAAAGGGAGAAGAAGGTGCACACGCAATTAAAGGATCAAAAGAAAAAGCAAAGAAAATATCTGTTGAAGGCAAATCAGAAACAGAATCAGCCGGTGATGTGAAAGCAGGAAAAGAAGGTATCTCCGGTAAAAGCAAAACCACTTCTACTACCTCAGGCAAAGTAAAAAAAGGATAAGCAACCCAACTTTATAATTGCATCCCATTCATCCATTGAATGGGATGTTTTTTAAACAAAACCTTTATGAAAAAAATAATAGCCGGAGGCTTATTACTGCTCCTATTTATTTCTGCCCGGGCGCAAACGGATAGTGCTGAAAAAAGAGGACCGCAATTTAAAATAAGTGCCAACTACAATAGCAATTTGAATTATTATGGTCGTACGGATAGCTTAAAAAGCAGTGGTGTTTTCCCCATGGCTGAACTTTGGTTTTCCCCGGAGTTTTACATTAACGCGGCTCCTATTTTTATTAATAATGCAGCACAGTCTTTTGCCTATGCAGGTACCGTTACTACTATCGGATACCAACACATAACTGACCATTGGCTCACGAGTATTTCATTGGTTAAGCCTTTTTACCAGCAAAATAGCCAACTGGTACAATCAGCCTTGAAAGCACAGGCAAGCACGAGTTTTAGTTACTTGAATAAATTTTTAAATCTTTCCGTGGGAGGAGATGTAAAGTTTAGTGATAAAGTTGATTATGGAGCATCTGCAGGAGTAGATCATATTATTCGTTTACCTATTGGCGCCAATAGTGTGGTGGTTTTAGATCCTTCTTTTTACACCTATGCAGGCACGCAGCAATTTTCTAAAACCTATACAAAAAAGAAAAAAGGAAATCTACTGTTTCCCGGTACGGAGCAGCAGGTATCCGAAAGAGTACAGCAATTTAATATTCTGGCTTACGAGGTTTCCCTTCCTGTAATTGTTGCCAAAGGTAAAATACAGGTAGTAGCCACACCATCTTATGTGATACCACAAAATTTGCTGGTAGTACCTGGCCGCCCCGACCTCACTGAAAAAGGAGAAAATACTTTTTATACCACTCTAGGATTAAAGTTTACATTTTAGTTAAAAGAAGTGCAGGATATTATTTTAAAGAACATATTAGCACCTTGCTCCCTATTACTTTTGTAAATTTGCTGCTCTAAACAGCAAACAATGATTAAAACTGGCAATCCTGTGATCAGCATTTATACCGAAATGACTCCTAATCCGGAAACAATGAAGTTTGTGGCTAACAAACTATTATATCCCGGTAAGAGCATTGATTTTCAGGATGTGGAAAGCGCTAAACCATCTCCATTGGCTACAGAACTTTTTGGTTTTCCATTTATAAAAGCCGTTTTTATTGCTTCAAACTTTGTGACCGTTAGCAAAACAGCGGATACAGATTGGGATGATGTGATGCCTTCCATCAAAGAGTTTTTGAAAGAATACCTGCAGGAAGGAAAAGTGATTATTAATGAAGAAGAACTTTCTACTGTGAAGCAGGAAAGCAGCAATGAAGTAAGTGCTGATGATGATGATGTGGTAAAAAGAGTAAAGGAATTATTGGAGAATTATGTAAAACCGGCTGTAGAAATGGATGGTGGAGCTATTCAATTTAAAAGTTATAATGATGGGGTGGTTAATTTGATGCTGCAAGGTAGCTGCAGTGGTTGTCCTTCTTCCATGATTACACTAAAAGCAGGCATAGAAGGTATGATGAAACGCATGATACCGGAAGTAAAAGAAGTAGTAGCAGAGGCAGAATAAATTCTTATAAATAATTATATAAAAGCGGTGTAAAGCCGCTTTTTTTTGTTTCAATGTTTTATTTTTTGCTCTTTCCTTTTTTATTGATGTTATGAAATCCTTGCTTTTTTTAACCCTCCTTATTTCTATTACTTCTTGTGGGGTCACCTTTCGGTATGCAACTAAACTGGAAGCAAAAAAGGACAGCAGTTTTGTGTATGCCCTTCCTTTTCCAACGGGTACTAAGCGGCTGCTTGTTCAAGGATATAATTCCTTTCTGTCTCATAAAAACAAGCGGGCTCTTGACTTTAAAATGAAAACCGGTTCTAAAGTAATGGCGGCACGCAGCGGGGTAGTCAGCAGTATCGTTGCAAATGCCACCAATGGAGGGTTAAAACATAAGTACCTCCACATGGGCAATTACGTGGTTATTCGCCACACAGATGGTACGCAAGCTTACTATGGCCATCTGCAATATAATGGAGCCTTGGTGCAGGTAGGAGATTCCATTGCACAAGGACAATTGATTGCACTAAGTGGAAGCACCGGCTATTCCGCTTTTCCGCACCTCCATTTTATGGTTTGGGGTAAGAGTGCTTCCGGTGAAAGAAAGTCAATACCTACCCGTTTTAAAACAAATAAAGGTATTAAATACCTGAAGCCCGGAGCCTGTTATCGGGCTATGTAGTATATGGTTTTACGGGCTGTTAGGCCTTGGAGTTCTTCGCACCGAATTGGCTATCCGCCGTATCACGGGCTTGGTAGCTGATTTTACATCATCATCGTCTCCCATTATTAAGGCAAACGGATGCATGCTTTCCACTTCTTCAAAAATTACTTTCAATACAGCAAGAATTGGCACTGCTAAAAAGGTACCCGGTATGCCCCAAAGGGATGAAATAATAATGACACCAAGTATGGTTGCCAGCGCATTCAGTTTTACTTTGGAACCCACAATTTTCGGCATTAGAATATTGCTGTCTATCATGTGAATAATGATCAATGATATAATAACTCCAATAACAGTAGAAGTGGAATCAGTGGTAAATGTAATCAGCGTGCTCAGGACGCAAGCCATAAAAATACCGAGGTAAGGAATGATATTAAAAATAGCTGAGATGATGGCGAGCAGAAGTGCATAGCGTACTCCTAATATAAAAAAAGCAGCCATATTTAAGGAAGCTACTACTACCATTTCTATAAACAAACCAACTATATAACTTTTGATAACGTATCGTATTTTAGAAAAAATAGTCAGGATTTTAGTGGTGTGTTCTTTGGCCATCAGGCTGCAAAAAAACCGGACAATAAGCCCTCGGTACAACAGGAGTAAGAAAGTGTAAATAAAAATTATAATGGTAATGAAAATGCCGCTGGATACGGTGGTCAATGTGGTATTCACAATATAAGAAGCAGAGGGCAAGGCATCATTAGTAGAGGAGTTTACAAAGTCTTGCATTCTCTCTGTACTGATGTGAAATTTTTTCTGCGCCCATACTTCCAACTCTTTTACGGCTTCATCCAATCGCTCCAATAATAAGGGCAGGTCTTTTTTAAAACTAATGATGGAGGTAGATAAAAAATAAAAGATGACAAAGAAAACAACAAACGCCAGCAACAAAGAAAGGAGAGCAGCGATGCCTCTGGGAAGTCCGGCTTTCTCAAAAAGATGCGAAGGCGAAATCAATAATACCGCCAGTAAACAAGAAAATGCTAAGGGCTTAAAAATGCCCTGACCCCAATAAAGAATAAATAAGACTATGATAACTGCAATAAGGGAGTTTGTAAATTGACCACGGGTAGAACCTGCCTGCATAATCGTTGATCTTGTATTGTAAATGTACCATTACCCTACAAGCTTTCTTTTAGGGAATGGAAAATTATTTTTGCACTTTTTTTGCATTACCTCAACCTATCTTTTCACCATCCGGCCAAGCAGATCCCTTGCCTATAAGTTGAGTAACTATCGTAATCCAATGCCCTAATAATTGTATTTCTTTTTAATGAGGTAACGTATATTTTGAATGACCATTGATGACATTTAAAATCTGTCACAAAATCCGGTTGGCAAATCCTGATCCGTACAAAGCTTTGCCACTGCGGGTTCCGGTATGTTTGTCGGCATCTACTATCAATTGACCATTAACCACCACGTAGTGAAAGCCTTTTGAATAGGCATGTGGCTGATCAAAGGTGGAGAGATCTGTTACTGTAGCCGGGTCAAAAAGTACAAGGTCTGCTGCAAAGCCTTCCCGCACCAAACCTCTTTCATGCAATCCAAATTTTTGTGCCGGCAGAGAGGTCATGCGCCGGATGGCTTCTTCAAGCGAAAGCACTTTTTCTTCTCGAACGTATTTTCCCAACACCCGTGCATTAGTGCCATAGCCCCGTGGGTGCGGCACTCCTTGTCCAAATATGCGGATGCTGGCATCTGAGGCAAACATATTAAATGGATATTGCATGATGCGGGTTACATCATCCTCGCTCATGCCGTGAAATACCATAGAGGCACCTCCTTTTTGCATCATCTCCATCACCGTTTGAGCCTCCTCTTTTGCTTTGTGCTTTTTTCCCATCAGCAAGTTAATTGCTTCAATGCTTTTACCATTGTAGGTAGTATCTCCCCGGTAATAAGCTACCACCGCGTAATTCAAATGTTTCAATCCGCGGCGTTTCAAGCTTTTAATTATGTACTCCGTAATGTATTTTTTTACCTCTGGTCGTAAGAGCCTTGCGTTGATGGAATCAGGTCCATCAGCCAAAATTTCATCTGGTAATAAAGTGCTTAATGACGTACTGCTGGCGGTGTATGGGTATTGATCAATAGTGACGTCAATACCTTCTGCTCTTGCTTTTTCTACCAGGGCAATCGTTTGCTTACTGCGTCCCCAATTTTGCTGTCCACCAACTTTAAAATGGGAAATTTCAACCGGCAGTTTAGCCTGACGTCCTATCGCAATAGCTTCTTCAATGGCCTCGCTTACTTTGTCACTTTCATCGCGCATGTGCGATGCATACACTCCATTGTATTGTGCAGCCACTTTGGCCAATCGTACTATTTCGGACGTTTTAGAATAAGTGCCCGGTATATAAATAAGTCCGGTGCTTAAGCCCACCGCACCATCTGCCATAGCCTTTTGCACCACGGTTTCCATAGCTTTCATTTCCTTTTCAGAAGGATCTCGGTTGGCAGTGCCCATCACCGCTTTGCGCACATCATTATGACCAATAAGTGTGGCTACGTTGATGGATAATTTGATGGAATCAATTTGATTTAAATATTTTTTGATATCCGTATTGGATGCGCCACAATTGCCGGTAACCACCGTGGTGACTCCATCAAAAATAAAATTATCAGCGGTAGGATTGCGTGCTTCCTCACCTTCTATATGCGTATGTACATCTATAAAGCCTGGAGCAACTATTAAGCCGGTGGCATCAATTGTTTTAACCGCAATAATATTTTTAAGGTTGCCGATACGTACTATTTTACCATCCGTTACCGCCACATCTCCATAGTACCATGAGTTGCCGGTACCATCAATTATTTTTCCGTTTTTTATAAGCAAATCAACTTTTGGTTGTGCCAATAAAGCGGTAGAAAAAAGAAGTAGATAAATAAGGAAATGATGTTTCATAATGTTGCTAGTTACTTTATAAAAATTTAGTCGTTGCCACTTTTTTCTCCCACAAACCATTGTTCTTTATTTTTAAATAATACGTTGAAAGTGGTAAGCGATCCGTAAATACGGGTGATATATTGCTGCAGGTTTACCTTGTCTTCATCGCTTAATTTTTTGTGCGCATTTATTTGTTGCTCCATCACCCGCACCCGGTCGCGCAGCATTACTATTTTATGAAAAAAATCTTCAATTGGAATTTCTTTTGGCTTCAACGTTTTATCGGCCGGTTGTAAAACTAAAGTTCCTTTTTGCCACCGGTCGCCAAGGGGTACTACCTCACTATAGCCATTCCAAAGCCGTAATATTTTCAACAGGGAACTTTCTATTTCGGAATGGGTTTCTATTTCTTCTGATACATTTTCCGGAATGATTTCTTCTAAATGGGTATCCTCTTTTTCAATCTCCTTAATGCCATGGTTAATAAATGAGATTAAGTAGGTAGCATAACGAATACCTACAATTACTCCCGGTCCATATTGTGTGTGTTGCAGCCTTGTGCCGATGCCTAATGTTAGTTGATCCATATCTAAAGTCTAATAAATTTTAAAACAAATATTCATACTTCATTGACAATTGCAATCTTTTGTTTGCTCCACTTTCTTTTATAAATCCTAAGAAAAATGGGTATTAAAACGGGCACGTATACCGCAAGCCGTACATCAATAAAATACGCAACGGGCAACATTAATAAAAAGATACAAGGCACCAAAAGTGCACGAAACTTGGAGCCTTTTATTTCCTGTTTGTGTTGGCTCGCATCTATGAGTTTATTTTTTGGATTTGAAATATAAACCCACATATAATAGTTAATGAAACCAACACAACAATAATTAAATACATAAAAGGTCATCGGCACTTTTAATTGTTTTTCAAATAATTCAGCTCCGGAATATTCGCTATAAAAACCAGTGCTAAAAGGCATTAAAACAATGAAAAACAGGAAAATTAAATTGATCCGCAATAGTTTGTAATTATAATTAATTACAAAACCAAACATCGTATGATGGATGCGCCAATACAAGGCAATTAAAAAGAAGGAAATAACAAAACCTGCAAACTTGGGTAAAAGGTGTTTTAATGAATGCAGTAACGTTTGGTCCGATACATTCTCATGTATTTCCGGAATCTTTATTTCAATAACCAATAAGGTAATAGCTATAGCAAATACCGCATCACTGAAAAGAATAAATCGCTCTAATTGAAAATCTTTTTTTGATTCATGATGCGCCGGAAAGTTCATAAGTGGTTCTTATTTGAAAAACTAAAAAGCAATCATTAAAAGTAAGCAAGGGAAGTATTAGTTAGTGTAGTGAAAATGAAGTACGCATTTTTTAGAGAGGCAAGTGGGGGCCAACGATTAATAAAAATTCGATTTGGTAAGTGGAGAATTT
Organism: Chitinophagaceae bacterium; assembly: GCA_039921625.1. GTDB lineage: Bacteria > Bacteroidota > Bacteroidia > Chitinophagales > Chitinophagaceae > Flavisolibacter. Next base: position 2,877 of record JBDSBL010000022.1, on the reverse strand, counting down.
AGAAGGTTTTCTTTTTAATGTATTGCTCGTACATTGTTTTTATGTACAACTGAAAATCGTAATCCGAAGCATACGTAGTGTATTCAAAAGAAGGACGGTAGGTTGCCATAAACTGGCTCAGGTCCGGGTCTGCAAGGTTTGTCAGCCGCCTTACCAATTGTTTATTAAACCGATGTTCTACAAATTTATCCTGCTCTTGCAGGAGAAGTCTTTCACGAAAACGCTCGGTAGATTTATTTTTTTGAAATTGAAATAGACGGATCAATTCATTGATGTCAATACCGGCACCGGCGGGCCCAATAGAAGTCATGCTTTCCAGGTTTGGCCGGTGAAAATTAAAAATGCGTGCATAATCCATGCGGTTCTGCAATGAGTCCTGCCGGTAATTGCGTGGCCTGATTCGTATTTCGCTGAGGAGGGGAATGTTTATTTGCAAGGCAATGTCAAATTGGGATACGTCTGCAATTTTAAGTACGGGAAATTTTTTAGTTGGTTTTCCCAAATAAGAAAACCAAAGAGAATCCTTTTCTTTTACGTCAATTTTATAATGGCCGTTGCTGTCCGTTTGTACGCCTTTGCCACTACTGCTGATCACCGACACTGATTCCAGCGCATACAACCGGGTGCTATCATACACATGCCCTTGCACCACGTATTGCCCCGCTGCTCCTTTCGCTAAAGAGAACAGGATAAGCAGCAACAGCAGTTTGTTATTTATAAAAATTTTTTTCAAGCGGAGAGAGCAAGTAACAAAACAATATCTAAATGCAATGGTAAATCGACTTCTTATCCCTCCAACATCCAGTTCTTCATAAAGTCTTTACTTTTTTTAATTCTGACTCTATTACTTGCGGATACCAATGGTGTTCTAATTGATGAATGCGTGCTGCCAGGGTTTGTGCTGTATCTTCTTTTTCTATGCTGCATTTTGTTTGAAAAATAATAGCCCCATTATCATACTGCTCGTCTACATAATGAATGGTGATGCCCGATGCGTCTTCTTTATTTTGCAAAACTGCTTCGTGCACTTTTTGGCCATACATTCCCTGCCCTCCATACTTTGGCAGCAAGGCAGGATGAATATTTATTATGCGTTTGGGGTAAGCCTCTATCAATGTTTGCGGCACCTTCCATAAAAATCCGGCTAACACTATATATTCTATTCCTTCTTTTTGAAGATCGGGCAAATAGGCATCTCCTTCTGAGAATTGTTTTTTCTCTATAAGTAGTGTGGGAATATTTTCAATGGCTGCCACTTGCAATACTCCGGCTCCTTTTTTATTACAAACGATCAAGGCAGGTAATGCCAACTCAGAATTTCTAAAATACTCAATGATTTTTTGAGCATTTGTGCCCGTGCCGGAAGCAAACAGTGCCATTTTTATTTTTCCGGAATGGAATTTTTTTTCATCTGCTACACCCTCCTTTATATTATTCATTAATCCTAAGCGTTTCAAAATTTTTTTTTCATATTGCCAAAAGAAAGAGAACTGGCCAAAAACAAAAGCCGTAAATAATAAGAGCAACTGATAGCCAAAAAGCAACATACCTACTCTTAATAAAAATTTCCAAAGCCAAAAGGTAGTATCATCAAACCCTACCCACCCCGTGATTACTTTAGATAGGTAAGCAGTAGCCGTACCTGTAACTGCAAAGACACATAAAATAATTAAGGCTTGCCTCCCATTTACCTTCCATCTTTTTTGCAGGCCTTGCAGCATTAATTATTTATTTGGCGGCAAAACTATGGCTTAAATTATTTGAGTGCTCAACTGTGGAGGAAAGCGCAAAAAGAAGGTTGTTCACATTTGCACCATTTTTAGAAAAGAGCAGCATTTTAATATAAAAATATCTTTACCGGCAGAGGCTGTATTGATGCAAAAGACTTTGAAATACAGTACTGTAGCGACTTAAAAAAATTTTAACAACGTTGTGCATTTGTAAATTTCCTGTCATATTTTTGCAACCAATTCAGGAATTTTTCCACAATTTTAGATCCATAGTATCTATGATTTTTTTTAAGTCTTTTGCACAGAAATTTTTACTGCTTGGTTTTGTTTTAATATCTTTTTCGGCAATCAATGCCCAAGAAGGTAAACAACTTTTTTTGTCTAATTGCGCCAGCTGCCATGCACTGGACAAGGCAATGACAGGACCGGCCTTACGTGGTGTATCCAGCCGTGGCCCTTGGGGCGATAGAAAGGAATTGTATAAATGGATCCATAATCCTGCGGGGTACATGGCTAAAGATCCTTATACCAAAGGATTGCAGCAGCAGTATGGAGCCATCATGCAGGCTTTCCCCCAATTAGCAGAAAAAGAAATTGATGCTATTATTGAATATTTAGATGCTCCTCCGGCGGCAGGTAATGCTCCGGGAGATATGAATGCTACCGCTGCAGGTGCCGGTGAAGATTCTGGAAACCGCAACGCAGTGATCTTTGGAGTTATTTCTCTTATTATGGCTATTGTAGCCTTGATATTGATGCAGGTTAATAGCAACCTTAAAAAATTGTCTGACGACAAGGAAAACATCATTCGCCCAGAGCCGGTTCCATTCTGGCGCAATAAGGTTTACATAGCATTGTTGGCCATTCTTTTCTTTGTAGTTGGTGGTTATTTTGTGGGAAAGGGAGCCATGGGGCTTGGCCGGCAGCAAGGTTATCAGCCAGTGCAGCCTATTTACTATTCACATAAAGTACATGCTGGTATCAACCAGATCAACTGCCTTTACTGCCACAACAGTGCATTGGAAAGTAAACACGCAACTGTTCCCTCTGTCAACGTTTGTATGAATTGCCACAAAGCAATCTCTGCCTACGAAAAAGGTCCTAAACTTTATAATGAATCCGGAGATGAAATCAATGGAACTGCTGA